>JAVZPJ010000006.1 GCA_038881635.1 Sulfolobales archaeon
ATAAGCTTTGAGCAAGATATGATCTATTCTACGGTAACTGTTTTAGCAAGATTTCTAGGTTTGTCAGGATCGAAACCTCTTCTAACTGCGAGATGATATGCTGTAAGCTGGTACGGTATCACGTATGGTATTGATGCTGCAATTGTTCTCATTCTAGGCATTGGAAATGTGAAGTCTGAGAGTTTTGATAGCCTGTCATAGTCTCTAGGCTGGATGCTTATGATCATGGCATTTCTAGCTTTCATTTCTTCAACATTACTTATTATAGGATCATGATCTCGGAAGCCGAATACTGTGAAGAATACTGGAAAATCTTTCTCGACCAAGGCTATAGGACCATGCTTACTCTCTCCAGCAGGATAAGCCTCCGCATGAATATAGGCTATCTCTTTAAGCTTAAGAGCACCCTCCATTGATACTGGCATAGAAGCATCTCTTCCAAGCACGTAGGAGCTGGTCTTACTCTCTAGAATCTCCGCAAGCTTCTCAGCCATTCTATCGATCTCTCCAAGACTCTTCTCAATATACTCAGGCGATGAAAGAATCTCTCTGATTAAAAGCTCTCCAATACCTAGCCCCATTCCTCTCGCGATTTCTCCAACAAGATATAATAGTGATGCAACTTGTGTTGTGAAAGTCTTCGTAGCTCCTACACCGATCTCTGGTCCTGCTCTGGTGTATAGTACATAATCAGATTCTCTAGGTATAGCACTCTCGATAACATTAGATATGGCGAGAACCTTTGCACCTCTTTCTTTTGCTATTCTCACAGCCGATAAAGTGTCTATAGTCTCGCCACTCTGACTTATAGCTATTAACAGATCTTCTTCTTTGAAGACTTTCTCGTAGAGAGCTATCTCACTCGCTATGAAAGCTGTTGAGGAGATGCCGAGATAAAGTTTCAGAGCATAGTCTAGCACAAGTCCTGCGTGGTACGAGGATCCAGCTCCTGTTATGAAGATCCTATTAGACTCTCTGAGGATTCTCATGATCTTTGGAATCTGATCTTTTAAACCCGCCAGAGTCTGGAGAATAGCCGTGGGTTGCTCGAATATTTCTTTTAACATGAAATGTCTGAAACCTCCTCTACTAATCATCTCAGGCTGCCATTCCACATATCTGATTCTCTCTGAGATATTCTGAGACCTTCCATAGAAATCCTCGATGTAAACTTCTTCAGGAGATATATAGCCTAGCTCTCCATCTCTGAGAACAATAACTCTGCTAGTATACCCTAGAACCGCGGGTATATCGCTTGCGATCATATTAAACTCGCTGCCTAAGCCTATTATCAGAGGAGAGAGATTTTTCGCGAAATATATTCTCTTATCCCGGCAGTTTATAGATAAAAATGCGTAAGCACCTTTAAGATTTGATACAGTTCTTCTGAGAGCTTCTAACATGTCTCCTGTTTCTTTATAGTGTTTCTCGATAAGATGTGCTATTAGCTCTGTATCTGTATCACTTCTAATCTCATGCCCTTCCTCAGATAGGATCTCTCTCAACTCCTGATAGTTCTGGATAACACCGTTATGCACGACAAGTATGCAACCATCGCAATCACTATGTGGATGTGCATTCTTATCAGAGGGAGGACCATGGGTAGCCCATCTAGTATGACCGAATCCGCAGATACCATCATGCTTGCTGAACTCAAGTTTTTCGTAGAGCTCATCTATCTTCCCCTTAGCTTTTCTAACAATAAGATCTCCTTTCGAGGTTATGAGAGCGTATCCTACAGAGTCATATCCTCTATACTCTAGTCTTTTAAGAATCTCTCCTATGATCTCGCCAAGTCCTCTACCTAGAACTCCTTGTCTAGCCAGAGTAACGCCTATGATCCCGCACACTCTAAGAACCTCTATAATTTAAATGAGGAGGGGGTAAATATATAGGGTTCCTCAGATTATGCTAAGGTGTTTTATATGAGAAGAAACACAAGATACGGGAAAGGATTCGAGGATTATCTAGAGGCAATATACAGGCTTAAGCTGGCTGGTGCTAAGATTACTGTGACTAGTATAAGCAAGGATCTCAATGTCAAACCTTCTTCAGTAGTCGAGCAACTGGAAAAACTCTCCAGAATGAAGCTTATAATATATAGAAAGAGATCTGAGAGAAGACCTATTATAATGCTCACTAAAAGAGGAGAGAGAATTGCTAAGAAGATCTATGATAAGCATAGTGTTCTTAAGAAGTTTCTTATGAACATACTCAAGCTACCAGAAGAAATAGCTGAAATAGATGCATGTTCTATAGAGCACTATCTTCACAGAGAAACTGTAGAGAGACTCTCAAAACTCTACGACTTCATGATTGAAGAGTTCTCAAGAAATCCTACTCTACTAGATAAATTTACCGAAATACTAAAATCCTCGAACAGCGGAAAAACTCTAAAAACTAGTGGGATAAACCCTGAGGCATCTGGTGGAGGTTTGGATCAGTGGAAATACTAGAGATAAGAATACTTCCAAAGATATTTGATCTCATCTCCGCTCTTTAGAAGATCTAGGTTTTCAGATATGAAGATTATTTAAGGGATTATACTAGATAACTTCTTAGAAAGTCTCTCAGGCAGGTCAGAGGTGGTCTTGCTTAAGCTCTAAATCTAAGGTGGATCTTGTTAGAGCAGGTATTGTAACAGTGCTATATGCAGGACTTACTCTGGTTCTTCAGCCTATAAGCTATGGTCCTGTTCAGGTGAGGATCTCTGATGCTCTTAGTATTCTACCGTACATACCCTGGTACGGTTTCAACGCGGTTATAGGTCTTACTCTAGGTACTCTGATAGCTAACATGATCTCTCCCTACGGCTTTTACGACATGATCTTAGGAACTCTAACAAACCTCATATACTCTCTAATAGCATGGGTTCTCGGAAGGATTTTATACCCATCTCTCTGGGGGATGGTGATAGTGGTTTTAGAAGAGATTATTATAACAGCTTTTATGATAGGATACGTGCTTCTCCACATAATATATCAAGTTCCTCTTGAGATAGCATTTCTCGGTGTTCTGATTGGAAGCTGTATTAGTCAAGGTGTTCTAGGTTTTTCGCTTGGATTATTAATTATTAGAAGGGGTAGACAGAGATAATAATAGAATCAAGAGATCTATGGGTGACTCTCGGGGGTAGTGATATTCTCAGAGGTATCAGCTTTAGAACTGAAGAAGGTCTTATAATGCTAATAGGATCCAATGGATCTGGTAAAACAACACTTCTGAAAACACTTGCAGGATTAATAGAGAGTTTCAGAGGATCTCTGAGAATCAATGAGAGAGATATAAGAAGTATGAAGAGAAAAGAGATAGCAAGACTCATAGGCTTCGTATGGCAGAATCCCTACTACGGCTTTATAGAGCCTAGAGTCTATGACGAGATAATCCTGATAACCAGGATTCTAAATGAAAAGAACTATGATAAAGAGATCATAGAAAGACTTGTAGATCCACAGCTCTTCAACAGAGACCCTTTTACTTTGAGCGGTGGTGAAGCTAAGAGAGTTTCTATTGCAAGCATACTTATAATGGATCAGCCTATATGGCTTCTTGACGAGCCTTTCGACTATCTTGATATGAAGGGCGTGATAGATCTGATAGATTTAATAAGAGAAAAAAGACGGAGAAAGATCATCATAATATCATCTGTTAACACAGGATACATAAGATTGATTGAGCCGGATAAGATAATGCTACTTGAGAGAGGAGAGCTAAAGTATTTTGGAGATGCAGAGCATATTGAAGATAAGATCTTAGAGAGTTCTGGTGTTATGTCTAGGAGGATGATATGCGGTGAGTAGAGTTGCTGATGAGATTCTAGGGAGTCATCTGAGGAGAAGCCTTCTTCATAGTAGAAAACTTCTTTCTATTAAGATTCTGTATCTGATAATCTCTATATCATTGTACATGCTTAGATTCATTCCTCTAGAAATTCTAGTTATAGTAGCTAATTCTCTTCTAATAATAATGATCAGAGCATATAGAACTCTTGCTACGGCATCCTTCTCATGGGCTATGCTTTCACTTATAATAATATTAGTAGACATGATCTCAGGCACTATCTCATCTATGGTGTACTTTAACCTCCTCTACAGCTATGCTACTCTCACTACTATACTACTATTCTATCTCACCACACCACCATCTCATCTGAGAGATGTATTTGGTATGAATATCTTCACCCTCTCATACTCTCTTCTAAGAAGTTTTCTAAGAGATCTGATAGAGATAATAGATTCATATAGAGTGAGAGGCTTAGAACTAGGAATCTTCAGGATCCATAGATACACACCTCTCCTCTACCAGTCTCTAGAGGTGGCTTTGATTAGAGAAGAGCTTCTAAGAGATTCTTTGAAAGCTCGAGGTTTTGAACACTAGATCCTTCTCTTCACTATGCTAATTAAATCTTTTTCAGGCTGGTTCTCTAAAAGCATTCTCTCGAAATAATCTTTATAGGTATAGAGATCCTCAAGAGGATGAACACCACTTCTAAACCTGCTCCTCTCTCTAGCTACTAGGAGAGTTGTCGACGCGAATACTATACTTGTAAATCTCGTTGTTGCAGGATCTTCAGGTTTTCCACGCATCATGATAAACTCTTCATATAATCCTCGAGAGCCTCTTGCTCTCACGAGAAGTATCGCTATATCTTCTGCATTGATTCTTAATCTTCTCTCTAGAATCTCTGCGGTGATCCTATAGATCTCTATCTCCTCACCTCCTATACTGATTCTCTCCCTATCTAGAAAGCCGAGATTCTTTAATATTCTGAAGGTCTCTATATGACCCGGCCATCTTAATGTTGCTTCGAACATGTTTCTAGCTTTTATATTTCTGAGCATTGTATGAAGTCCATCACTATAGAACCACTCGAGACTTCCTAAACCCTCTATCTCTATGAATCCTATCTGCTCTAGAGGATCTACCTCTATAATACTTCCATCTCTAACTATTTTTGCAGGTCTCATATACTCCTCCAAAAGATCCTCGGCACTCCAGGTTATAGTGTACCCTATAGGAGGTATATTTCTAGATGGTATTCCTCCAACATATATCTCCAGAGACTCTAGACTCTCCACAATATTCTGAGCATATCCTGCCAGCAGATTACTATAACCAGGAGCATATCCTGCATCAGGTATATAGATCCTGCCACAATCTAAGAATGTTCTCTCGAGATCATATGGATCTGATTGTTGATATGATACATCTATGATATCAACACATCTTGAGGCAGCAGATCTCAGCAGCTTATAAGCTTCTCTAGATGGAAGAGCTATCATTAAAAGATCTATTTCACTGAGGTGTCTTGCTATCTCGTTCACGTCTTTAACAGGTATAAATCTTGTATTCTCAAAATCTCTGAGAAGCTCTAATCTGCTGGGATCTCTATCGAATACTATTAATTCTAATCCTCTCATGTATCTCGTTAGAATCTTCAAACTTCTTAGCCCAACTCTCCCAAGACCTGCCAATCCCAGGGCTTTCATAAGAAACCCTCTTATATAACTCCTTCTAAAACTTTAACAGATTAGAAGTATGAAAACTCCTACGAGTTCAATAGCAGATCGTGTTAGTGGCTCTGAGATTCTGAGGATACTCTCTGAAAACCTTATGATAGACTGGAAGCAGTACACAGCACTAGTAGCTAAGAGATTTAGCGATGGCAGTCTATTCCCCATACTAGTAGGAGTTATACTCAGTCAGAACACTAATGATAGAAACTCTATCAAGGCGTACATGCTGTTGAGAGAGAGAATCGGAGTTAAGATCGAGGATATACTTAGAGCCAGCTTAGAAGAAATAGAAGAGCTTATAAAACCTGCAGGTCTTTGGAAGCAGAAGGCTGAAGCCATCAAAAGATCAGCGGAGGTAATAAGAGATCTAGGTGGTGAAGAATTTCTAGCAAGAGAAGATCCTGAGAAGATTCGAATGAAGCTTCTCGAGATCAAAGGAGTAGGAAAGAAAACAGTAGATGTATTTCTATCGGTAGCAAGAAGAGCACCATACTTCGCAGTAGATACCCATGCCATGAGAATAGCACTGAGATGGGGGCTTGTGAAGAGAAGAAACTATGATGAAGCTTCAAAAGCTCTCAGAGAATATTTCGGGTCAGATAACGCGGAGAAGGCACACCAACTACTCATAGCACTTGGTAGAAGATATTGTAGAGCGAGAAAGCCTTTATGTAGTGAGTGCTTTCTAAAGAGTATATGCCCTAGCTCACCGTATTCGTATAAATAGCTTTCTCGACGAGAAAGGATCTCATGATGATTTCAACTTCTTATCTAAAGATCTGTTTTTCAAAAATAATAGAATTCAAGAACTCTAGAGACAGTCTTAACCGTATAGAAGTAAGGAATCGAGGTTTATCTGAGAAATAGTTTTACATGGTGACTATAGGTGTTCTTCTCTCTTTCTCTCCTTCCTCGGAGGAGACAGAACCCAGTCTTAGAGACATCAGAGGTGTTATCTTACCCTCTTTAAGCATTCCAGCTGCCAGCTCTCTAAAGCTTGAGGTATGCGTTATGTCTAGTTCTATAAGCTTCACAGCTATATCATAGGTAGCCTTCCAAACCTGCTCCAGACTCGGCTTGTCAAGACTTGAGAGTATGACAGGATCCTGAAGCCATTGATCGAATGCTCTTAGAGTTCTTATCATGTGCTGGAATACAGCTCTTGTTGCGAGTACTATCTGAAGTCTGTCTCCTCCTGCTGCGATCTCCTCATTTAATTGTTTGAATGCATCTAGTGTTCTCTTCTGCATCTTAACCCATTCATCTAGGTTAGCTAGTAACATTTGAGCCATACGCAGTGCCTCAGTATTATACTGTGATTAGAACTCTTAAAAGCTCATATGAAATCTCTGTAAAAGACTTTTATAAATAGTTCTGAGAAAGGTAGAAGATTGAGATCAGGATCTCTTCTCCGATCCTATACGAGA
This sequence comes from Sulfolobales archaeon, assembly GCA_038881635.1. Taxonomy (NCBI): domain Archaea; kingdom Thermoproteati; phylum Thermoproteota; class Thermoprotei; order Sulfolobales; species Sulfolobales archaeon. Next base: position 6,944 of record JAVZPJ010000006.1, read on the forward strand.
ACCATCTAACTCTGCTCGCTTGAGAGATTATATGGAAGTCCTCTTAATACCACTTCCTCGGGGATCTGATCCTTATATTTCTTTAGAAACTCTATATCATCTTTCTTCTTCCTATACTCATCTGGAAGCATTCTAGGTATCTCACCTATGATAGGATACCATCTACCACATTTGCTACATATTAGAATTCCCTCGGCAACCTCATATCTGAAGCACTCTTCGCAGGGAGGTTCTACACCTTCTTTTTTGAATTCCTTAATCTCTCTAGAGGTAAACGAGCACCAGAGCTCGCAGAGAGGTTTTCTACCTTTGAAATCTCTCTTGTAAGTATTTCTGCTGAATACTATAAGCTTTAAGGGAAAGTTCTTACACATAGGACATGCTAGAAGGTCTAGAAGTCTGTACTTCATAATCTATCCACCACGGATTTTATCTCGCCTAGTATTCTCTCAGCAGTCTCTCTCGACAGAGCCTCGATCATTATCCTTAGCACGGGTTCTGTACCTGAAGCTCTCACTAGAAACCAGTAGTCTCTTCCTATAACCTTGACTCCGTCAACCGTTATCTGTCTCTCCCCGGAGTACATTCTCTTAAGCTCTTCAACCACCTTCTCGGTCTTAGCAGGATTTGTCGGAGACTTGGTTTTTATAACATATGTCTTGGGAAGCTCTGACATAAGCTCGTCTAATCCTCTTTTCTCAAAAGCCATGTACTCTAGCATTAGAGCTGTTTTAGCTCCTCCATCTCTAACATACTGATGCTCTGGATATATGAATCCTGTGTTCTCTTCAAATCCGCACAAGCCTCCTCCCAGTCTGAGAAGTTCTCTAGCAATAACTACAGATCCTACTCTTGTCCATACTACTTCAACTCCATATGGTTTGAGAAGATCTTCTACAAGCATAGATGAGGAAACAGCTGTCACAACCCTCTTAGGCATCTTACTCCTTCTATTAAGAAGTATATGCTTCGAGAGTAGGATAGCATCTCTATCGCCCCAGTAAGCCTCTCCAAATCTATCTACAAACATAGCTCTATCAGCATCACCATCGAAGGCTACACCTAGATCTGCTTTCAACTCTCTAGTGACACTCCTCAGATCCGTTATAGTGTCTGGGGTAGGCTCATAAAGTCTCCAAGGAATTGGAGAGGGGTCTGCATTAATTGTGAAAACCTTGACGCCGAGTCTTCTAAGTATTTCTGGAGTTGTAGCAAGCCCAGAACTATTGGCAGGATCCACTACAACCTTATAATTCATAGAGCGGATCCTGTCTCTATCCACGAGTTCTACTACTTTCTCCACATAGTACTCGTTGACATAGTCATCTCTAGCCATGCTATACTGAACCTCGGTCCAGGGTATTTTTCTGAAGCTCATTTCATAGAATATCTTCTCAATCTCCTCTTCAACTTCTCTAGGAGCTTCGACACCATCGCTCATAACAAGTTTCATACCCACATATTCTGGAGGATTATGACTTGCTGTAACCATCACACCAGCATCATAACCTCTATCTCTCACATTAATCTGTAGAGCTGGTGTAGGTGTTATACCTGTTCCATAAACCTTAACACCTGAGGCGATGAGACCTGCTGCAGCTGCTAGGTATATTGTTTCTGAACCCGCTCTACCATCTCTTCCTATTAGAACTCTGGATCCTTTCTTCAGATAGCTTCCTATAGCCATTGCAAGTCTCATAGCCATGAAAGGATCCATTTCAGCGTTAAATACACCTCTCACTCCATCAGTTCCGAACAATCTCTTCATAGAGCATCCACAATATTTTATAGTTCTTCTTTTAAAAACAGGATTTGGTGTAGGTGTTTAACATATTGAAGCCTTTAGTATGGTTTGACGCTCTCACACCTAAACAGCTTCTTATAGGAGAATCTCTTAGAAGATTTCTAGAGAGATACGGTATAGAACTTCTACTAACAGCGAGAGATTACGATGCTATAAAAGGTCTTTCAGAGGCTCTGAGGATTAATGTAATTCTCTTCGGAGGCTATGGAGAGGATCTCTATGAAAAGCTTTTCTATGAAGGCGAGAGAATCTCCAGATCTGCTCAAATCCTCTCAGAATTCAGAGAGAGAGTTCTAGGAGGAGTTTCATATCCGAACCCTGTAGAAGCTAGAGTATTATACGGGATCGGCAGAGATCTTATAGTTCTCTCAGACAGTCCTCACGCGAGACATCCTCATAGGCTAAGTCTTCCCCTGGCATCTTATCTAGTCTTCTCAGAGTGCATTCCTATAGAATCTTGGAAAGAACACCTCCATCCAGGATTAAGTTTAGAACCTTACAAAGGTTTTGATGAGCTAAGCTGGTTTGAAGAACTTTCCGAAGCATTTTCAAAGAACTTCATAGAAAATCTAGATCTTGAGGAGAGGAATTATATTGTTCTAAGACCTGAGGAGTTTAAAGCCTCATACTATGAATGGGGTTCTAAGAAAGATCTCTGGCTTAAAATATGTGAGAAGATCTTATCCAGAGGTTTTAAAGCTGTTATACTACCCAGATACAAGGATCAGAGAGAATTCTTCGAGAGAAATCTCAGAGATCAGATCTCTAGAGGTTTAATCGTGATACCAGAACCCAGACAAGCTATAGGACCAGCTCTGATCAGGTATTCTGCCGCTGTTTTAACAGGAGGAGGCACCATGGCTAGAGAAGCAGCTCTACAAGGGGTTCCCGGGATCACAACCTTCCCCCTACGCATGGATGTGGATAGATGTGTTGAGAAGCTTAATCTACCTCTCAGATATATCTCAGAACCTGAAGAGATCCTGAGATTCATAGATCTTATATCAAGAGATCCCGACGCGATGAGAGTAGATGTTAGAGAAGCTTTAAAAGATATGAAATCTCCTCTCCCCAGGATCCATGATATCCTGAAGAGAATTAGAGAGAGAATGGGATTATAGGAAGCTCACATATGCTAACTAATTCTAATGAGAAGGTTCTGCTCCGATAATATTTTATCTTGTTCTCCAACATTATAAGTCTTCAGAGGTATTCCGAAACCTATTGTTCTCGTGTTTCATATAACAAGATCTATATATTGCTAGCAAACTCTATCTCTCGCAAGATCATGTGTATATAGATGTGTATAGGAATTAAACCTCTAGAATCCTAGAAGTCTGTCTAGGTATAATGCTATAAATAATATGGCTAGATAAGGACTTAGAAATTTAAATGTTTTTCTAATAGACTTCTTATCAGCTTCTCTCAGGTGTGAGCTCATGATTCTTAGGAGAAGTGATGTCATTATAATAGATGTTATAAGTGTGATCCAGAGTCTGAAGCCGTTTGCTACAAACATTACTATTACAACTCCGAGGATTAGAGAGATCATGAGCATAGAAGCTTTTACAGATGTTTTAAAACCTTTTACAACAGGTAGCGTAGGTATTCCCGCTCTTATGTAATCCTCTATATAGTAGGAGCTTATATACCATATATGGGGAGAACTCCATAGAGCTACTATGAGGAGAAGCCCTATAGAGTTTATATCAGGATAATTAGCATATGCTAGATATCCTCCGAAAGCAGGCATGCCACCTGCAAAACCTCCTAAAACAACACTAAGCCAGCTCTTTCTTTTCATGATAAGCGTGTACACTCCTATATCGATGAGGAAGCCTAGAACTCCTGCTATGAAGAACCATGGTGATATTATCCAGGCGATTAAAAGACCTGCTACTAGAGCTACTCCTGATATAACCGAAGCTTCTCTCTTGCTAATCATATTAGAGGGTATAACCCTATTTCGAGTTCTCATCATTATAGCATCTATATCCGCGTCCAGAACCATGTTGAATCCTGTGGTGCCTCCTACTGTGAGAAAGAGAGATAGTATTATGAGAAGAAGAGTAGGTAGATTTAAATTGTATACCGCAGCTATGAGGTATCCTAATACTCCGACGAAAATTAGAAGAGATGATTGCTTGAGTTTGAAGAGATCATAGATTATGTATATGTAATTCTTTTCATGTCTCGCTATAGAGCTTGATTCCATCATATGTGACTACCTCAGATTAAACTGCTAATGAAGCTATTATAAGTTCTATGTCTTCAAATGAGAAGAGATATAAGTTCTATCTTCAATGCTATCTTCAAATTCACTTATATCTTCTTATTATCTCGTCAGCCAGCTTGGCTGCTCCATCTGGAAACTCTCTAGGGATCTTTTTTCTGCATTCTTCAATTCTCTCAACAAGGATCTCTGATTCGATTCTATCCTCATAGCATACTCCAAGTTTCTCTGCGAGTATTCTAGCATCTTCAGCACCTGCGGTAAGTCTCCAGCCAGGGTTAGGGATTATTATAACAGGTTTTCTATAGGTTAGAGCTGCATCGATCACTGTCTTCCCAAGATGAGATACTACTATTGAAGCTTTCGCTATCCACTTATTTATATCAGGATCGAAATCAAAGACTATCCAATCTCTTCTACTTCTATATATGCTGGGATCTACTCTGCCTGTTTGCAGAACTACATTCTCTAATTTGGTTTTCATAATCGCATCGAAAAGATCTTTAAACCCATATGTTCCTGCAGTAACCACTATAAAACCCTCATCCCTGATCTCGTGCTCAGGCTTCTCATATAGAGGGCCGAAGAAGGTTCCTCTCGGGAGTATCCTCTTCTGCTCCTCCCATTGGAGGACTGTTATATCTGATATATAAGAGAGATACTTAGCTGAGGAGCTTGGCTTAGTGAATCTAACAGAGCTTTCTATGTTGATCACGGGAATCCTATGAATCTTACTAGCTATAGCTATGGGAACGCTATGGTTAGAACCTGAACTTATAAAAACATCTATATCACCAAGTTTTCTAATACTCTCTATAAAAGCTCGAGGAATATTTACAGCAAGCTTTATAAAACTCTCGTTAGGACCTCTAGCTTTTCTGATCTCAACAACTTCTCCATATCTCTCAACCTTACTTCTACTCCATCTATCTCCTGTAGGAATATAGAATATGAGCTCAGATCTTCCTGCAAGCCTCTGAGCTAAGGATACAGCATAACCCGTGTGACCTCCACCGCTCGCGGAAATACCGATCCTCATTTCAACCCCGTGGATATTCTCCACAGGAGGATAATAATTGAAGATTTAGAGGATTAGAATCTCTAGGTATGCGGGTAGGCTTGCATGATGATATAAGCTATTTGAAGTAGTAGAATCAAGTAGATCATATAATCTGTGTAGGTGAGCTTAGCAGATTTATACCTGGGTTTTCTCAGGGATAATCCTCTAACTTCTGCAGATATGCCAGCCCATAAAGCTCTCTCTATGCCTACACTTAATAATGGTATGATCAATGAGAGAGTATCTCTGGGTAGTATAGGAGTTCTTCTAAAACCTCTCTCAACTCTTGAAAGCGAGATCTCATCTAGATCTTTTTTCATCAGCTGGTAGAGTCTGAGAGCATAGAATACTGAGAATACAATCCCTTTAGGAAGTCTCAGATCTCTCTCGAGATCTTTTATAACACTCCTCGGATCTGCTAGCGAGAGGAAGAAGAGAGTTGCTCCAGAGATCATTCCCAACCTCAGGCTTATAGATGCTATAGCATTCAAAGCATTTTCCCTGATCACAATTAGAGGACTTAGATCTATTATGATTCTTCCTGTATTAGCTACTAGAAGAGAGTTTAGAGAGAGCCCTATCATGCCTAAGAAGAAGAGAAGTATTATAAGCCTGAACTTTCTAAAACCAGGTATAAAACCTATGAGCATGTTAAGAAAACCTGGTAGAAGCATTTCCCTTAGATCTCTTACTACAAATGCTAGAAGAGACACTGCGAGAGCGTATATAAAAAGTGTTGTCGAGAGAGGTCTTCTCAAAATCATTTTCCAGCTCCTCTCAAAAGTTCTAAAGCTTTGAAGCAGTCTATCTCCTCTATCTTCCTTTGAAGAGGATTTATGAGTAAAACTCTATCCGCTAGATCTCTTATAATCCTATAATCATGAGTTGATATGATTACCAACCTCCCTTCTCTTCTAAGATTCAAGAGAAGATCTCTAAGTCTCCTATAGAGATCCGGATCAATGCCTGCAGTAGGCTCATCTAGAAGAAGGATCTCTCTATCATATAGGAAGCTTATAAGAAGTGAGAGAGCTTTTCTCTGCCCATGACTAAGCTTAAAAGGACTCTCTCTATAAAATTCCTCATACCAAGGAAATATTCTGAGATAATTTTCATCAGATCTCATAGGAGTTCTTCTGATAGCTGAAAGCTCTTTCTCAACGCTATTAGAGATGAAAAGATAATCAGGCTGTTGCGGCGTGTAAAAAATACTTCTAAGAAGATCTTTTCTCTCAGCTATTCTACTTTCTAGATATATAGAGCCTTCCAAAGGCTTAAGCCATCCGATTATTGTTTTCATAAGTGTCGTCTTACCAGACCCGTTCGGACCTATCAAAGCTATGATCTCTCCCCTGTAGAACTCTAGATCTATGTCTTCTAGAAGTACTTTATCTCTATAGCCTATAGAAAGATTTCTAACTTCGAGTATTTTCTCATTCTTTCTCGTAGCAGAATCTTTATTACAGGATCTGAACTCCTCCATCTCCCTCTCGGGTTCTAGATATCTAGAGAGTTCTCTATCTAGCTCCTCCGATGATATTGAGCTGATGATTCTTCCTCTATCCATGATAAGGATTTTATCTGCTATATTCATGAAGTATTCGGGTTTGTGTTCTATAATTATCGTGGTTCTACCAGATCTTCTGAATTCTTCTGCAAACAATCTAACCTCTTTCACTCCCCAAGGATCTACCGAGGCTGTTGGTTCATCTAATATCACGATCTCCGGGTCATGTATTAAAGCTGATGCAAATGTAATCCTTCTCTTCTCACCGCTCGATAGATTCTCGATCTCTTCAAAAGCTTTCTCATACAAGCTAAGCCTCCTAAGCATATTACCAACTCTGCTCTCAATCTCATCAGAGCTGAATCCTAGATTTTCTAAGGTGAATGAAAGTTCATCCCATGCGGTGGGCATTGAAATCTGTTTATCAGGGTCTTGAAGCGCTAGTCCTATTCTTCTAGGAACTTCTCTATAATCCTCATAATTTAAAGGATCTAATCCTCCTAAATCTATCAAACCTTCTGTGAATCCTCCTAGAAGATTTTTGAGAACTCCTGTTAGTGAGAGCATCAGGGTTGTCTTGCCAGAACCAGATCTCCCTATAATCAGGATGGTCTCACCATCTCTAATCCAGCCTTCAACTTCTTTCAAAACCTCCTTAGACCTATATCCAGCTCTTAAGATATTGAATCTTATCATTGCCAACACCTTTTAAGCATATTATGATAGATAGTCTATAAGCTTCCTATAGCTGGCTTATAAATGTCTAAAGGTCTTAACAATGTGATGAACATGAAAAACAGGTCTAAACAGTTGAACATGAGATATACCTCGGTAGACTACTCTCTTCTAGGTCTTGTAGCCGTTGTTGCAGGGATTATATTCTATGCAACATGGTTTGTATACGAGTTTGGAAAAATCATTGGAGGACCTATAGTAGCCAGGATCATCTCCTACGGACTCTGGTTTATAGGAGCTCCACTAGCTGCAACACTGATCAGAAAACCTTTCTCCGCATTCTTAGGAGAAACACTTGGAGCATTAGTAGAAACATTGATACCAACAGTAGGAGGATTCACAAATCTAATATATGGAGTTGCTCAAGGTTTCTTCTCTGAAATAGCATACATGATATTCGGCTACAGAAGATGGGGGGCTGTGAATGCTGTTCTAGCTGGTGCTCTGGCAGGGATCCCAGCTGTGATGCTAGATGCGATTTTATTCGGCGAGATAGCTCCTCCGAGTGTGATGATCCTATGGTTGCTGTCAGCCGTAACGAGCGGAGGATTATACGGCTTCATAGCCTATATAGCTGTGTCAAGCATCTACAAGAGATAATATGGTTATTGAAGGTCTTCTCTCAATATGGCTAGCTATAGATCTTTTTCGACTTTTTTAGTTTTTTCCAGAGTATTTAATGGTGGTTTCATGGTTCTTATCTTAGGTGAAGAAGATGTTGTCAAAGTTCTGAGCTTTAAAGATGCTATAGATAGTATAGAAAGAGCTCTTCTACTTCAATCAAGTGGTGAAGCTCAGATTATTCCAAGATCTAGGATTTACATGAAGAGCTCAGTACTTCATGTGATGGCCTCATCATTAGAGCCTTTAGATGTGGCAGGTCTTAAAACCTATCTCTCAACACGTGAGAGAACAGTATTCGTAGTACTTCTATTCTCCATAAGTAGAGGAGAGCTCCTAGCGGTAATAGAAGGAGATATACTAGGGAGAATTAGAACAGGTGCTGCGAGTGCCATAGCTACTAAATATCTTGCCAGAGCAGATTCATCGGTACTTGGTGTAATAGGCTCCGGCAGACAAGCATATACTCAAGCTCTCGCTATATCTCGGGTGAGAGATTTTGATAGAATTCTAGTGGTATCTCAAGATGCTTCTAATGCTGAGAACATGGTTAGAGCACTTAGAGAGAAGGGTTTGAAAGCTTTCAGATCTGATTCTATAGAGAGTGTTTCTCGAGAGAGTGATGTAATATCGACAGCTACTAACTCTAGAAATCCTTTTCTAAAAGCTGAGTGGGTTAAGAAGGGAGCTCATGTAAATCTAGTAGGTTCTAATCATCCTTCAAGATCTGAGGCATACCCAGATCTATTCCTAAGATCCAGGCTTATTGTGACAGACTCTATAGAACAGGCTAAGAGAGAATCAGGAGATCTAATAGAAGCAGTTAAACAAGCCTACATAACCTGGGAGAATATTCACGAACTGTGGGAGGTAGTCTCAGGTAGAGTGAGAAGACAGAGCGATGAGGAGGTGACGATATTTAAATCTCATGGAGTAGCTCTGTGGGATATAGCTGTTGCGAGAATCGTTTACGAGAAAGCTTTGGAGAATGGTTTGGGAAGAGAGGTTGATTTTAAAGGTTTTTGGAGAGATAGATTCTTTTAAATTTTAAAGCCTGAAAAGACATATATATACTCATGTGATGTCAACATCTAGGATTATGAGGTGGTCTCTATGAGCTCGGGTATCACTCATGCAGATCCTAAGAAGAGATGGGTTGATAAGATGATGAAGAGTGCTAAGAGATATCATAAGATATGTCCTTACTACGATAAGAAAACAAACGCTTGTTTCCTGAGACTGGGAGGTAAGTGTGATAGAGATGGAAGGTTTGATGCTTGTCCTGTCTTCATAGAGTTTCTAGAGAAGAAGTATGATTCCATAACAAAGGCTGGGAAACCTCTCCCAGTGGACTTCATGGATCCTCTCATAATATCTCCTTAATCTTACTCAAGGGTGTTTTTAATTGAATCTCTTCAGAATCATTGAATCTGTTAAGAACACACCTAGATTAGGATGGGTTCAGAGAGGTATTTCAGCATCTGATGCCGAGACTATCGCGGCTCATACTCTTGAGAGTGCTATAGTATGCCTGGATCTCGGTGAGCATCTTTTAAAAGAAGATTTTCTCTCTCTTGAAGAGATTAAAAATGCAACTCTCATAGCATTGATCCATGACATACCTGAGGGAGTTATAGGAGATCTCAATAGATATGTCTCCAGGCATATAGGAGATATGAAGAAGAAACTTGAAGATCTTGTTATGGAAGAGATCCAGAATGATATATTGAAAGATCTCTGGAAGAGATATAGTGATATGAGAAGCAGAGAAGCTCTTCTATCTAAACTCTGTGATAAAATATCAACATATGTACAGGCTACGAGATATAGAAGGCTTGGGTATAGAACAGATGATATCATAGATAATGCGAGAATCGAAATCAGAGATCTGGGTATTAAGCTTTGTAAAGAGAACTCGAGATGTATTGATTCTATTGAGAGATACATTTCCACAATAGAAGCACAGATCTAAGGAAAAATAATTTAAGCACTATTCTTTAAAGCCTTCTCTAAAGGGTTTCAATGACAGCGTTAACTGTTAGAAGCATCTATCTAGCTCTTCTATCGGTTCTAGACCTTGTATTTATTCTGATTCTAGTACTCGAGCTGGGAGCAGATCCTAGAATGCTTGGTTTGATAGGCATGCTATGGAGCCTGATCTACGTGATATTCTCTCTAATAGCAGATAAACTAGGAGTCAGAGGTTCTATAACACTGATCTCGGTGGTATCATCACTAGCATTTCTCATATCAGTAGTGATTCTATTTGAATACTCCCGCTACTTATATTATATTGTAGCAGGCTACATGATGCACTCGATAGCAACTGCTATGGGAAGAGTTTCGAATAATATCTCGATAAATGAATCTTACTACTATGAAGAGTGGTCTAGCAAGATATTTGAATCTCAGATCTTCCAAAGATTCGCTTATGCAGGAGTATTATCCATCTTAATCCTAGCAGGTTTAAACATCATCTACTCTATATATCTACTACCCTTCTACATTACACTAGCACTACTCTTCCCATTATCACACGAGTTCAGAGGTTTTGAGAGAAGATATAGCTCTATAGTGTCTACACTTGATACAATAAATCATGCAACAAGATTCACAACAGTGACTCTAGGCAATAGCAGTATCTGGCTAGACTATAAGTCTTTCTCCGCAGTATTCGGAAGATATTCGACCGCTAGATGTCTTCTGTCAGCACTACTCTCCAGCATAGCTATAGAGATTCTAATGCTTCCTATACCTGCTGTGATGAAGAGATTCATGGATCTCAGGGAATTGCTTCTCATATATGTTATAATAGGGTTGCTAGGAGGGATCTCATTAATTCTATTAAAGAATCATGATGCAAATCTTCTCTCCTCAGGTCTTATGAGAATAATAGCATTAGGAATTGTATTCCTCTCCATAGGACTTACACCCAGTATAGCGGGTATAGTACTTCTAGGAGTGGGATTTGCGCTGATCAGTATCTCTAATAATCTCTACGTGACAACTGCTCTGAGCATATACAATACTCTATCCCATGGATTTGGATCGGGGATCTTCATAGCAGTCCTAGAAATAGGAGGGTTGGCAGGAGATCTGCTTTTATGGCTTTATGTAGGAGGGCTGAGCTACGAGGTCATAATGCTGATCTCAGGAGCTTTATTCCTTCTCACACTATTGATTCTCCGCTAGATCTCCAGAAGTTTTTCTACGCGATCTCAGATTAATCTCTCGCGAATCTTCTCCTCCTAAACTGATAAAATTATAGATTCACGCTGTTCTAAACCTACTTATAGCAAAGTTTTCCGCGTATACAAGAGTTCTACTATGATAGATCCTTTCTCCCGCTATAGAACATAGTTATCGGTTATAAGAGGGGGAGAGAATATGAAGGTCTAGTCTTTATCTAATAGTGAATGGTAGAAATGAGAATGCAAGAGATAGGATCTGACGGCTCTAAGCATGGCAAGACCTATAGAGATCTTTTGAGAGGTGTCTTACCTGATGATATTGTGAGCAGACTTCCCAGAAGTTTTGACTTGGTAGGTGATATAGCTCTCATAAAGCTTCCCGAGGATCTCATACCTTACGGACCTCAGGTGTCAGAGGCTATAATGAAGATCCATAGGAATGTTAGAAGTGTCTATGCCAGGAGAAGGGTTTCAGGTGTTTTCAGAATTCACGAGCTTATTCATATAGGTGGTGTAGATATTTCTGAGACTGTGTATACTGAGAATGGTGTTAGATTCTATGTGGATGTTAAGAAGATGTTTGTTAATCCTAGAATGGCTACTGAGAGGCTTAGAATTGCCGGTATAATTGATGAGGGAAGCTCGGTTCTAGATCTATTCTCAGGATATGGAGGCTTCTCGCTGAACATAGCTAGATTGAAGAACGCATATGTGGTAGCTGTAGATCTGAATTCTCATGCTATGGAGGCTTTAAAGAGATCTATTGGAATGAACAAGCTTAAAGGTGTTGTAGATCCTATATGTGGAGAAGCTCTTACAATCATGAAAGGCTTGAGAGAAGATTTCTTCGATGTGATAATACTTGATAACCCTACAGAGGTTCTCAAATATGTGGATGCAGGCATGAGACTTCTTAAGAGAGGAGGGAGAGCCTTCATATACACTCTCTCCGAAGATGAGAGCATTCTCAGAAAAAGACTTTCAGAGCTAGAGATCGATGTTATCGAATGCTTCAGTGTCAGAGAGTACTCGCCGGATCTAAGTATATTCAGGTGTAATGCTATTAAGAGATAGCAGATCTGAGAGTGTTGATTTAAATTATAAAACCCTAAAACCAGATCATTATTCTCAATAGTTTTTCGAGAAGTGATTTTAAATCCCTCTACAATGAAGTATAGAGAGGGGGATTTAATAGTTGAGCTTTAAGAAGTATGTGTATTCCTTTAACGAGGGTGATTGGAGAGATAAGAAGCTTTTAGGAGGCAAGGGATCTTCGCTGGCTCAGATGACTCAAATAGGACTTCCAGTACCTCCTGGATTCACTATAACTACCGAGGCATGTAGAGAGTTTTATGCGAGTAAGAGAGATGAGATAGATGCGTTAGTTAAAGAACTTGAGAAGAATCCGCCGCCAGCCGTAAGAGATGAGATTATAAGGAGAATATGGAGTATCATAGATTCTCTAGATCTGCCTAAAGGTCTTATGGATCAGGTTCTAGAATATATGAGATATGTTGAGAGAGAATCTGGAAAGAAGTTTGGAGATGAAAATGGAATGCCTCTACTGGTATCAGTAAGATCAGGAGCAGCTCTTTCAATGCCAGGTATGATGGATACAGTACTCAATCTAGGACTTAACGATAGAACTGTAGTAGCTCTAGCTAGAGCTACTAATAATGAGTGGTTTGCCTATGATTCTTACAGAAGATTTCTTCAGATGTTCGGGAGAATAGTTCTCGGGATTAATGAGAAGCTATTTGATGAAGCTTATAAAAGTGTTGAGGAGGAGTTCAAGAGAGATGCTGAGACGAGATTTAAAGAAGAGCTCGACGAGATCAAAATCCACTATCCGAAGTACAGTCTTAGACTAGATGCTCAGCCTCCTAGAGATGTGGCTCCAAATCTATGGGCTAGATCTGTTGAATATCTCAAGAAACTTGTTGAAGAGTATAAGAAGATCATCAGAAATAACTGGGGAGATTTTCCAGAGGATCCGTATAAACAGCTGGAGCTAGCTATAAGAGCTGTATTCAGATCCTGGATGAATCCAAGAGCTATCTTCTATAGAATAGCTAACAAGATCACACCGGATATGGCTGATTGTACGGCTGTTAATGTTGTGGCAATGGTATTCGGAAATACTGGGTGGAACTCGGGTACGGGAGTTTACTTCACAAGAGATGTTGCCACTGGAGAGAACAAGCCATATGGAGAGTTTCTACCGAATGCTCAGGGAGAGGATGTTGTAGCAGGTATTAGAGTTCCATACGATCTTGAGGAGCTTAAGAGGTTGATGCCTGAGAACTATGAGAAACTAATACAAGCTGGTAAGAAGCTTGAGGCTTTAAACAAAGATGTGATGGATATAGAGTTCACGATAGAGAATGGCAGATTATACTTTTTACAGAATAGAGCTGCTAAGATGACACCTCTAGCGAGAGTGAGAACAGCTGTTGAGATGGCTAGAGAGGGTATCATAAGTAAGGAGGAAGCTATACTGAAGGTACCTCCTGAAACAGTTCAGAAACTACTCTATCCAACCATAGATCCTAAGGTTAAAGCTACTCCCATAGCAAAAGGACTTGCAGCATCTCCAGGAGCTGTGAGTGGTCAGGTTGTATTCGATCCTGATGATGCTGTTCAGCAGGCTAGAGAAGGTAAGAAGGTTATTCTTGTCAGGGTTGAGACTAAGCCAGATGATGTTCATGGATTCTATGCTGCTGTAGGAATTCTAACCTCAAGAGGTGGAATGACATCTCATGCTGCTGTGGTTGCAAGAGGTATAGGGAAGCCTGCTGTCGTTGGTGCTGAGGCTATACTAATAGATTATGATAAGAAGATCTTCAGAATAGGAGATGTTATTGTTAGAGAAGGTGATTGGATTACCATCGATGGTAGTACGGGCTATGTATATCTAGGTCAGGTTCCTACTATTCTTCCAGAGGTTAGAGGAGAACTTGAGACACTACTTAGATGGGCTGATGAGATTAGAAGGCTTGGTGTGAGAGCTAACGCTGATGTTCCTGAAGATGCTGAGATAGCTAGGAAGTTCGGTGCTGAGGGTATAGGTCTTCTCAGAATCGAGAGGATGTTCAGAAAACCTGAAAGACTTGAAGTTCTTAGAAAGGTGATACTCTCCGAGACTAGGGAGGAGAGGGAGAGGTATATGAGAGAACTGGCTGGGATGATTAAAGGTGATTTCAAGGAGATGCTGAGAATAATGGATGGACTGCCTGTAGTTATAAGACTCATTGATCCTCCGCTTCACGAATTTCTACCATCACCTGAAGAGATTTTAAAACAGATCTACGAGACCAGAGAAGAGCTCAGAGAAGCTGGTAGCAGAGGTGGAGATGTTAAGAATCTAGAGAATAAGATAAGAGAGCTTGAGAATCTCTATAGAAGGGTTACAGTACTTAAAGAGCATAATCCAATGCTAGGGCATAGAGGTGTTAGAGTAGGAGTCACGTATCCAGAGATATACTACTACCTAGCAAGAGCCATGTTAGAGGCTACTGCGGAGCTTATTAAAGAAGGCTATAAACCTCATCTAGAGATAATGATACCTCAGGTTGCTCATGTTAACGAGATAAGATATGTGAAGCAGAAAGCCATAATACCAGCTCTAGAAGATGTTGAGAGAGAATATGGAGTTAAGATCCCTGTGAAGATAGGGACAATGATCGAGACTGTGAGAGCTGCTCTAACAGCTGGAGAGATAGCGAGAGAGGTTGACTTCTTCAGTTTCGGAACAAATGATCTCACTCAAGCAACATTTAGCTTCAGTAGAGATGATGCCGAGAACAAGTTCCTGCCTCAATATCTGGATCTAGAGATCCTGAAGATAAATCCGTTTGAATCAATAGACGTAGATGGAGTAGGAAGACTTGTCGAGATAGGAACTAGAGAAGGTAAGAATGCTAATCCTAATCTTGAGGTAGGTGTGTGCGGAGAGCATGGAGGAGATCCGTCATCTATAGAATTCTTCTTCAGAGCAGGATTAGATTATGTGAGTGCATCGCCTTATAGAGTAGCTGTGGCAAGACTAGCCGCTGCTCAGGCAACTCTCAAGTACTCTAAAGGAGCTGAGGTTAAAAAGCTGGTAGGAGAGTAACGGCTCTTCCTTTTTTCATTAATCAAAACCTGCTTCTCTCATGTTTTCAAGAATCAATTCTTGGATTTATCAGAATCCAGATCATAGTATAATCTAATGGAGAAGGATTTCTTCTGATTTCAATTAGTGGATACTGTGAAAAGGATCTGAGCTGAGTATTCTCTTATTAAAGGTGTGTAAGGTGTGTCATATTAATTTATGTGTAATACTATATATGGAGTGTTTATTGTTATGATCAGATATGCTATTATTCCTCTAGGAGGTCTTGGTACTAGACTTTATCCTCTGACTGTTGAAACTTCTAAAGCTATGATAAGGTTTTTGAATAGACCTCTTATAGAGTTTATAATATACAAGCTCGCCTCTCAGGGTGTTAGAGAGATTTATCTTGGTGTGAGTGGTTACGTGAATTACAGGACTGTATATGATTATCTAGGGGAGGGTTATAGAGTAGCTGGAAAGTATAACATGCCTCAGTCTTTTAGAGTGAGATATCAGCCTCTTGAAGAGAGTGTTGGCAATGCTGATTCTGTTAGAATAGTTCTCGAGTACTATGACATAAGATCGCCTGTTCTAGTTGTTCAGGGTGATACGGTTTTCGACTTAGAACTTGTGGATCTGTGGAGATATCATGTGGATAGAGAATCTTTTATGACAATAGCTTTGAAAGAGATCGAGAAAGTAGAGGATTTGAAAGAGTTTGGAGTTGCTATGATAGAGGATGATGGAAGGATCAGAGGCTTCGTGGAGAAGCCTCAGAAACCTGAAGAGATCCCTAGCAAGCTTGTTAACACAGGGATCTACCTGCTCTCGGAGGAGTTCAGATCATTCATATCATCTCCAAGGATTATGGATATGAGATCTAAGGGTTTAATGGATTTCGGCAGAGATATAATACCTCTACTAATAGCAAGCGGAGCAAGAGTTTATGGCTATAGCAAAGTCTCATACTGGTTTGACATAGGTAATCCTAAGAGATATCTAGAAGCCGTGTACTTCCTTCTAAAAGTTCTCTCTCTAGAAGAACTCGAGGTCACAGAAGTATGGAATGGAGTTAGATTTCAGGGGAAGAGTAGCAGGTCTAAATCTCTACATAGAGAGATTATAAGGAAAGCTGAGGAGAAGAGGATCAAATTAGAGGGAGACATACTTATAGGGAGACATGTCTCGATAGGAGACTGGGTTGCGGTCAGAGATGCTGTCATAGATAACTATACTATTATAAGTGATGGAGCTGTTATAGAAGGATCTGTTATCATGGATAGATCATATATTGGTAGAGGGAGTCATATCATAAATAGCATTATAGGCAGGCATGTTAAGATAGGTAGTAACGTCTTCATAGAGGGTTCTGTCATAGGAGATGATGTTAAGATAGGAGATAACAGCAGAATTATTAAAAGCAAGATATGGCCTCATAGAGAGTTAGATCCCATGATAAGTATGGAGAATATAAGCTTTAAATAATCTGTAATCAAATACTCAGCTAAAGACTTAAAGGTGGTAGATTTGGTTTTAAATCTCGTGATGATGTTTGAAGCTCACCAGCCTTATAGAATTAAGAGTGAAATAGATCTATCTATAGAGGATCCCGATGAGCTAATTGATAGAGAGCTTGATAGACTGATAATAAATAGAGTTGTTGAGAAATGCTATAGTCCAGCACTAGATGTTATCAAGAAAAGTCTTTTAGAAGCCTCCGAAAGATATGGATGGAGATACTCTATAGGCATGAGCATATCAGGAACTCTCATAGAACAACTTGAGGAAACAAATCCTCAGGTTCTTGAGAAGATAAGAGAGCTTGTCTCATTAGATCTTTTAGAGATCGTTGCAGAACCTTACTATCATAGTCTGGCATCAGAACTTAGCAGAGAAGAGTTTGAACATCAGCTGGATTTCTCGAGAGAAGTTTTAAAGGAGAAGCTAGGAAGAGAACCTGTGGGAGCTGTTAATACAGAGCTTATATATAGGGATGAGATTGGATGTTGGATAGCTGAGAAGGGTTTTAGATATACTATTATAGAAGGTTCTGAAAGGATCTTCAGAGAGGATCCTAATCATATTTATTCTGGGGAGTGTGGTCTGAAGATTCTTGCTAGACATTATAGATTGAGTGATGATATAAGCTTTAGATTCAACTTAAGGTCATGGGATCAATATCCTCTCACAGCTGATAAATATGCTGAATGGATCTATAGATCTCCTGGAGATCTCGTGGTAGTATATCTAGACTTCGAAACATTCGGAGAACATCATCCGAAAGAGAGTGGGATATTAGAGTTTTTAGAGTATCTACCTTTAGAACTTGGTAGAAGAGGTGTGAGAATCATAAGCCCCTCCCAAGCTATAGAGCTTTTCCAGCCTGCTGGATATGTGAAGACTGGTGAGACCTCTAGCTGGGCTGATACGTCTAAGGATCTTAGAGCTTGGCTGGGTAATAATCTTCAGCTGGCAGCTTTCAATCTATATAAAGATATAGGAGTTCGCGTTCTAAGATTAGGAGATGAAAAACTTGTTAGAATCTGGAGGATCCTGGGAGAAGCAGATCATTACCACTACATGTATTATGAACCTGGATCGGATTTTCCTGTTCATGATTATTTCTCGTATCATGAGTCTCCTAGAAAAGCTTTTGAAAGCTACTTGAGAGCTCTGCTAGTGCTTTCCATGGCTCTTGAAAGAAAGAGGTTTGAGAAGAGAACTCGTAGAAAGAGTAGGCGAGCTAGTTGATCTGGGGGTTTGATTATGTGGACCCCTCTAAATGTTAAGAGGGTTTGGATCTTCACATTCGAGTTAGAAGATCTAGCGAGAGTAGGAGGTCTAGGATCAGCTGTGAGAAGACATGTCGAGATTCTTGAGAGAGAAGGTTTTGATATCACGATCTTCATGCCTTCACATGGAAGACACCTGTCTAATGATATTAGAGAGAGATATAGGCTAAGATTTGAGGAAAACTTCAGATGCTGCGGATCTAGACGTGGTATTGACGGTAGAGACTACGGGTATTGTCTAGGTGCTTATACTGGGAGAATAAGCTCTGCAAAGCTGGTGCTCTTCATAGGACTCGACCCCTGGACAGGATCTATCATAGATAGATGGGAGATCTATGATAATTCTCCGGAGAAAGTCTCTCTATCAATCAGAGCTCTAAGATGCTGGCTTAACTACTCTAGAGAGAGACCAGACATAATCATAGGAAATGACTGGCATGGCGGTCTCATAGCTTCTGCGGCGAGGATATATCTAGAGGAGGAGAATCTCTCAATACCATACATATACTTCATACATCTACTCTCATCTCAAGCCTTCCCCTATCACTATATATCTTCAGAATGGTCTGGTCTTCCAGATAGACCTATACCTCTCTGGAGGTTCTGGAGACATGAGAAAATCCATATTAGAGATCTGTGGGATAGTCACAGAGGCTCTGTAGAGCTGTTTAACATAGATGTTGCAGATGCTATAGGATCTGTTAGCTATGGTTATATGAATGAGATTCTATCTAGAACTGATTACAGATACTCTCCTAAAGCATGTGTGATCTACAACACGACAGATTGGAATAGCAGAGATGTTGAAAGATATCTAGATACACTCTATGGAGGGCATGATAGATGTGCTCTTAGATGGAGATTCTATCGAGATATGATCAGTAGAGCAGGACCTTGTATAGGTCATATAGAGCCTGACGGCTTTCTAATAGTATCCGGAGGAAGACTCACATGGCAGAAAGGTTTTGATATACTCCTGAAATCTCTAGAGTATCTAGATCCAAGATTTAAGATCTTGATCCTTGGAGTCAGAGTAGGTGATACAAATTACGAGAATTATCTGAAGAGCATTGCAGACAGATTTTTTGGCAGAGCTCTTATAACATGTAACAACATAGAGAAGATAGTGTATGAGACTTTTAATTATCTCGCCAATGTTGTCGTTGTCCCATCAAGATACGAGCCTTTTGGTTTAACCTCTGTAGAAGCTCAAGCTGTTGGAACTCCAGTGGTTATTTCAAGGATCCCAGGTCTTTCAGAAACTATCAGAGATCTCAGATTAAACCCCTCTGGAACAGGTCTAGCCTCAGAACCCGAGGATCCTAGGGATCTAGCCATAGCTATAAAGACTCTGGCTATTATAACACAATCTCTTGACTGCGGATCTAGAGATGCTATAAATGAGATTCCTGAGGTTAGTGTCAGAGATCTTGTCAGAGCTAATCCTTCTATTATCGAGAAAATCAGAGAGAATTGCATAGATAATGTCAATAAAAACTTCCGAATAGAAGTGGTTGAAAACATGTTTAGAGAATGTATAGAAAAAGCAAGACTCTATGCCTACTACAGATCCTTCTCGTACTAGGATTAGGATCTTCTTCTGATAAAATGTAGGACTACACTTAGCACTAGTGCTATAGAGCCTATTAGGATGCCTGCTATGGTGTAGTTATAGTAGTCGCTCACAGCTCTCCTGAGATCACCTAGATCTAAAGATATTTTTGCAACAGCTGCAGATAGATTCTCAGATCTACTTACAGCATCATTGATCTTCTGGGAGTACATATTAACATCAGAACTCAGACGCTCTATAGTATCATTCATGAGAGACAGACTATTGGATAGAGTGCTTCCTATGCTATTTATAAGTGCTGTTATATTTGACACTGTGTTCTGAAGCATCTGATTGCTTCTGACAACATATTTAAGCTCACCCATAGAGCCTGTGAGCCATAGGATCATATTTCTGATAAATCTCGGTCCATCAAATCTGCTTCCATAATATGATGAAGCTATAATAGGAACACCTCCTCCCACAGGTGATGATCCTGATACTACTACTATTGAGTTGTTCAGATCACTCAGAATCTGTGCAGCGATCAAGGGATAGGATCCTTTCTCACCACTCTTATAAGCTCTCCCTCCAATCCCTTCCGGTGGTAGCTTGTACTCTGTTATAATACTATCAGGAGATGAGACAGCAATTATTTTTATATCGCTGTGATTAGCTAGGATCTGCTGATCTAGAGGATGCCATAGATCCTTTGAAACATCTCTGTATGCTATCACGCCAGGTCTGTACATCAGAATATCCTCCACGCCGAATGTTAAGAAGAGAAGATCGGAGCTCGGAGAAACTGTAGCTATGAGTCTGTATGGTGCTCCAGCATTTCTAACAGGATCTTCAATGCTCACATAGTCTAGAGCAAGACTTGAATTTATATATCCTAGAACCTTGTTAACCTCATTAATAACACTCTCACCATCGCCATAATCTCCTGTTCCAGCTATCCAGAGAGCTTTAGAACCTTGAGAAAGATAGTTTCTCAAAGCTTCTAGCTCGCTGTCTGTGAAGACATATCCAGGACTGATCTGGGGTATTATAATCAGATCTACTCCTAAATCAGTTAGAGTCATAATCCTTCCATCAGAGGTTCTAAAACCACTGAGATCCCCGAATAGAAGTGTTGAGAGGATTTTAACAGATGCTGGTAGCATACTTGCTTGACTCTCATTACTCAGCAGAATATACACGCTACCATCATAGATCTCTTTAACCAGTATATCCAACCCGCTAATATTCTGACCATGACTTAGATCTATTAGAACACTATAGCTATAACCCCTCTCATCTCCAGCTCTCACGATGGCGGATATCTCAGATACCGAGGCTATTGATATTAATAATAGTATTAACCCAGCGATCTTTCTATGATCCATTTATCACTTCACCAAATACATTTTGTTGAGGAGTATTTTAAGTTCCTAGGCTTTGAGGAGGTTTTGAAAGTCTTCTGGATGATATGTTCTCTGTCTAAGAGACTCGAGAATTGGAAGAAGAGATAATAAGATATCTTAAGATTAAATATAAACTTACATAAGAGCTGAACTTCTAATAAATTCTTAGGTATTGGGAGCAGTCCAGGGATCGAATATGGATGTGAGGAGGAAAAGGCTTAAAATACTTGTGGATATATGGAGTATGATTTTGGAGAGAAGAGATCTCTCTAGAGAAGAACTTATAGAGATTCTTAGAAGAGAATATGAGAGGAACAATGTAGAACCTTTTAGAGGAGTTTCTAAGTCTCAGGATCTCTATGAGAAGGATCTTATATCGCTCTACCTCGTAGGATTATACGGGCTGGGTTTGGAAAGCGAGATCTCAGATATTATTAGTAGGGTTCTAGAGCCTGAGAAGAAGTACGAGCAAGCATCAGAGATCCTCTTAAAATCTCAGAATATTGAAGAAGCTAGGGAGAATATTATAAATCTCTTCGGAAGGATTCCAGACTCATCTATTTTATCAAAGATCTTTCGTGTCGAGATTTTAAAACACTATCTAGGCTTTATAGAGGAGGATAGAATGGCTCGAATGCTCAGGATCATGTATAGAGCATTTCCGGAGGAGGAGGCTACTGTGAGAAGACTTAGCAAGTTCTATATAGCGTATAAAGTGGCGCAAGCTATTGCAAGAGGCGAGATCAGAGATTGGACTAGTAAGGAGATACTTAAACAAGCTATAGCAGTAGAGTTGGAAGGTATAAGAGGTATTCCAGATGATGATTATATTGCTAAGATAGCTTCAATACTCTTCGGTGTTAAGAAAGATATCTACACATCTATACTGAGAGTTAAGGGTGACAGGATCTCTAGGTAAGTTTTTAATATCTTAGAAGAATAGATTATGAAGGTATGTTAGATTGATAGATACAGAGCTTGAGAAGAAATATGTTGTAAGCAAGAGAGGAAGGAAAATCCTTGTCGAGATAAGAAAGAGGAGAGATGGTAAGAGCATAATAGTTGTCGAGAAAACATTCAAGCATGTCTTCATGAAAGGAGATGAAGAGATGGAATGGAATCAAGAGTTTAAAGATGCTGAAGAGATAGAATACGAGAAGCTTCCAGCAGAGGTGCGAAGAGTATTATCTTCAGTAACAAGATACTGAGGATAAGCTGGAGTGTTCTTAACAAGATCTTTAAAGAAGCTTCGAGAGATAGAGAGTCTTGCGGTCTTTTAGGAGGTCGTATAAGGGATTCAATATATGAAGCTACCCACATGATGTTTATTAAGAATATATCGGAGGATCCTAATACCTTTATAATGGATCCTTTGGAGACTGTCAGAGGATTGAAAGCTTTGGAGGAGCAGGGATTAGAACTTGTAGGGATCTTCCATACCCATCTAGGGTATCCTCCGATCCCTAGTTTCAGAGATCTTGATGGTATGGATGGATGGCCTGTACCATGGCTTATAGTTGATCTTAGGAGTGGAGAGTATAGAGCATGGATTAAAAAAGACGGAAGACTAGATATGATAGGTATAGAACTGATAGTCTGAGATGAAAACAGCTTGAGATCTTCTGCTGAGAATTCTACCAGGATCAGAGCTGTGATAACCGATATAGACGGAACTCTTACACAGAGTTCAGAGAGCTACGTGCTTCACATAGGTGCTGTTGAGATTATAAGAAGAATTGTTAGAGAAGGATATATTGTTGTTCTAGCTAGTGGAAATAGTATTCCCATGGTTCTAGGACTTGCAAGATACATAGGATCTTCTGATATCGTGATAGCTGAGAACGGAGGTGCTATAGCATATGAAAACGAGATCAAATGGCTTTGCAAAGATAGTGAGAGAGATAAACTAGTAGAATTTGAAGATCTTGTGTATAGAGAAGGTGTGTTGAGAGATCGCATTAGAAGAGGTTGGCAGAATGATTTCATGAGATGTAGTAAAGCATTTAAGATCCTGAGAAAGGATGAGAGAGCCGAAGAGATTAAAAGAATAATGATGAGAATAGCTGAAGAGAGAGGGTTCAAGGATCTCTTGATATCATATAGTGGTTTTGCAATCCATGTAAATCCTGTAGGCTGTAGCAAGGCTGAAGCAGCAGAGAAGCTACTTAACCTCTATTCTATCTCATGGGATGAAACTCTAGCTATAGGTGATTCTGAGATAGATCTTGAGATGATCAGGAGAGCCGGCTACGGATGTCTCATAGCTAGCAAATATGAAGAGAATCTCAAGTGGGTTGGATGTACCTCATCTAGGAGAGCTGGCGAGGGATTCATAGAGATCATAGAGAAGATCTTAGGTTTTAAACTGGAGAGCTAGGACTCGAATTAATACAGGATCTTTGGACATAAGAAACTGCTGAAATGAATTGATCTTGTAAGATGATTGAGGATGGCCTCTAGCTATTTGAATAGATCTAGCTTCAGATTCTTCCACCTTCTCTCCTCAGATAAAGTCTTCCACATATCTTCTGCCGTGCTGCATCTAACATTTTGCTCTCTGCATATTCTCATGATCGCTTCCGAAAGATCTCTCCACCAGATATGAGTTTTGGTATTCATTATTCTTCTAATCTCCTCGCTTCCAAGGTTTTTTTCAAGTGCTTTCAATCCTCTTTCTCTCTCTCTGAAGAGATCTATTATAACCTCACTTTTTGTTTCTCTTGCGAGTTCTATTATTCTTCTGATATCCTCAAGTTTGTCATTGATTCTAGGTATTATAGGTCCTATGAAGATCCATGTAGAAATCCCTGAACTAGAGATCTTTCTCAAGGCTCTCTCGATAGCCATAGGATGAGTGGTTTTAGGCTCTATTAATCTCTTCAGATCAGGATCTAGTGTTGTTATGGTGAAGCCTACATCAATTCTATCTCTATAAGTAGTGAGCAGATCTAGATCTCTTAAGATCAAAGGTGATTTGGTCTGTATAGATATTCTAAAGCTGTTGCTTGCTAGAATTTCTATAGATCTCCTGCTAAGCTTATAGAAAGCTTCTATAGGTATGTAAGGGTCTGTTATAGTAGACATTCCCACAACACCTCTCTTCAGGATTCTAACCTCTCTTCTGAGAACATCTATTAGATTGATCTTAACATAAACCACTTCACCCCATCTCTCACCAGCTTCACCTCTAGTCATATCCTGAGCATAGCAGTAGAGACAACCATGCTGGCATCCTATATAGGGGTTGAGACTGTAATCATATTCTGGAAGACCTGATCTAGATAGAGCTTTTTTAACTCTTATCTCTCTAACCACTAGATCTCTCATTTTTACTTCATCTACATCTCTACTTTCTACCTGCATACGAGTCCAGCTTCTTCTCGAGTAGAATCTTAGATATATAAGATCTCTCGATCCATTTTTCTAGAGGTATTCTAAGAACTCCTCGAATCATGTTAAGAGCTTCTCTAAAACTTCCAGCTCTCATAGGTTTTCCACGCATCATCTCTCTAATATTTTCTCTGACAAACCACACTCCTATAGGAAGATCGAATCCTGGATAGATCTCTCTCCAGAGAATTGCAGAAGCCTGTCTACCCATAGAATGAAGAGCTTCTGCTACAGCAAGCCTCGAAGCATAATAGCATCCTCCTATAGAGGGGTAGCTACTTCTACCGCTATGAAGCTCGTAATCTACTTCAATCTCAGGATTCAAACCCCAGGCATTCCATGTTGTTCCGGGAAACCATGCTTCGCCCCATTCAAACATCCATTGCGTAGGAGCTAGTATCCCTATGAATAGATTTCCATGTGTTTTTCTTATGAATATCATGTAGTCTTCTATCAGAGGCATCTCTCTAATTCTCCTTACAAGTTCTTCAGAAATCATGCTGTCAACAGCTGTTATAGCCCATCTTGTTGGCACTATTCTTCTACTTCTTCTACTACCTAGAGCTCCTATACTGAGAATTCTAGAGATCTTATTTACATCAACTCCTGATCTATAGAGGATCTTCACAGCTTCAGAAGCTTTGAGATCCGTATCATAGTAAACCTTACTCACAGATCTATCCATAGAGATGTTTGAATTTATCTCAAACCTTCTCAGATAAGACCAAGGACCTAGAGGAGGTGTGTGTTCTGAGAGAATACCTCCTCTAGGAGGTTTTTCAAAGCTCATGAAAATATCTACGGGTTTTGATGAGAGAGCTAGTTCTTGGATCTCTAGAAGTCTTCTATCAGGATCTCTAGCAGCATCAACATTATAAGATACGCCTCCTCTCACAATTGAAAGTCTTAACGCTAGAAATCTCTCAAGATTCATTCTAAGCCATTTAGAAGGATCTTCCAAATGTGATGTGTCACCTCTGATAGGTGGCGCTGAGGGGTATATCATGATCTTTGGATATCCTACTCTACCCACAAAAACAGTAGGAGGAGAAGAACCTTCTAAAAATTCCGATTCAAGTTTTTGAGAAAGTATAAGATCTCTAGACTTCATAACTAGAATAGGACAGTACCCTCTACCACATAAATATTTTGACCCTCTACATCTGATGCAAAGCTCTGGTGATATTTTCAAAACCTTCTACTCCTAATATATAGAAATCAAATACTCAGTTAAATAATATAGGTAGACCTCTACTCACTCTCATTAAATCTCCTAGGCATATTTTTAAAAGGCTTGAAGAGTATAGTAATAATGGCGGGGCCGGGCAGCGGGGTAGGGCAGCCTGGTAGCCCGCGGGGCTCATAACCCCGAGGTCCGAGGTTCAAATCCTCGCCCCGCTATATTTAATCTGTTTAGATTTTGTTGCTACTTCTTATATTCTAGCTTCGATAATACTGATTTGAGAGAGGAAGCTTGCAATGGATACACTGGTGATGATCATAGCATACTTCTTAACAGGTTTTCTAGGAGGCTTCATAGGATCTATGACAGGTCTTGGAGGAGCTTCTATAGCAACTCCTATACTAAGTACTATTCTTGGTGTTCCTTTAAGACTTTCTATAGCAACTTCTTTCGCTACGATCACGGCTAATAGTATTGCTAGTAGTGCTAGATATATCTTGGAAGGACTTACCAGTATTAGATTAGGAATTCTAATAGCTCTACCAGCTCTTCTAGGAGTGGTAGTAGGAGTTTACACTAATATATCTCTAGATATTCGTATAATATACATCTTATATGGTTTGACTACGATATCTCTTATAATTCTAGGTCATCTTAAGACATGGTTTGGGAGAGTTTTCAGAATAGAAGGGATCTCTATAAAGAGATTAGATCTATTTATTGTAAGAGGTGATTATATTGATAGAAGTGAGAATAGAAATATACATTTCGAAGCTCATAACTATATTCCAGCTATTCCTCTCATGATGTTAAGCGGCTTTATAGGAGGCTTGTTCGGAATCGGCGGAGGAGTTGTCAATGTTATCACAATGGAGATGGTTATGGGGGTGCCGATTAAGGTTGCTGTTGCTACCAGCACTTATGTTATAGGATATATATCTTCTGTGGGAAGTATACTCTACTGGAAGAAAGGTTTTCTAAGTATGGTGATAGCAAGTCTTATGATCCCTGGAATGATCCTAGGTTCAACTCTTGGATCCAGTCTCATGCCTAGGATGAGATCTCAATATGTTAGAA
This sequence comes from Sulfolobales archaeon, assembly GCA_038881635.1. Lineage (NCBI taxonomy): Archaea > Thermoproteati > Thermoproteota > Thermoprotei > Sulfolobales > Sulfolobales archaeon. The sequence goes on from JAVZPJ010000006.1 coordinate 33,591, forward strand.
TACTTTTCGAAGCAGTAGCATTATTCCTAGCCTTTAGAATGCTTCTGGAGGGGTTAAGCCATTGATGAGAGATTATAGAAGTATCCAAATTAAACTCTATAGATTCGGTATTCTGATATCGCTGGTAATGCTGGTGTCAGGGCTTTCTCTAGCACTATACTTGAATTCAGGAGAAGCTTCTAAGATATTCGATGTAAGTAGTGTAAGAGATCTAGGTATCTCAGGATCTCTGATGATAGCAGGACTTATAGTTCTTCTTACACTGCCTCTTCTCTCTCTAATAGTTCTTGCTATTGAAAGCATTATATCGAGAGATCGAAATAGTTTCATACTCTACATAATCCTAGCAGTTCTAATGATCTTGGTTATAGCAGGGATCTAGAGAATCTATTCAAATACTCTCGAAGCTTTTCCCCCGACATAAGATCTATAAGGAATATCTATAAAGATTAGAGCAGTAGAGATCTAGGTTTTCAGGATCTAGATTTTGATTTCAAGCTCCTCTAGAATTCTTCTTATCTTCTCCTCGTTTTCTAACGGCTCAGGCGTGAGAGGTGGTCTAACATATGGTTTAACAGGTGTACCCAGTATATTCAGTGCTGTCTTTACCGCTGTAGGATATGATGTAGCTATATCATATACACGTGCTAGTTTTAATAACTTCTTATACTCTCTATATGCTCTTTCGATCTCTCCTCGCAACCATGCATCATATACTGCCCTATGTATCTGTGGAGCTAGGTTAGCTAGAGCCATTATACCTCCGTCACCTCCCATCATAAGTACTGGTAGCAGTAGATCGTCTAAGCCTGTTAGAATGGCGAAGTCTTTTCTCGCATTCTTTACTTCGAATATGAGCTCGCGAAGATATGTATAGCTATCATATGTTATCTTAGCTCCTACTATATTGCTATACTCCTTAGCCAGTTCTACGTATAGACTTACAGGTATGTTGATTCCTGTCATGGCAGGTATATTGTATATTATGATCGGTATATCGATCTTCTCTGCTACTCTAGAGAAATGAAGTTTAAGTCTACCACCTGAGATCTTGAAGAAGAATGGAGGTGTTATAATAACTCCATCTACTCCGAGATCCTTGAATAATAATCCGAGTTCTATGGAATGATCAGTATAGTTGCTACTAATACCAGGTAGAACCCATGTTTTTCCTCCTACCTCTTCTATAACGGTTCTCGTTAGATCTATAGATTCTTCTTTTCTCAAATGAACAAACTCTCCAGTCGTAGAATTAGGAAAGATCCCGTGAACACCTTTAGAAACCTGATATCTCACAAGCCATCTCACAGCTTCAAGATCTATCGATAGATCTTCTTTAAAAGGTGTGATGAGAGGAGTTATAACTCCGTAGAATTTCGCTCCAGGCATTATATCACTCATATAGTTATTTCATGTTTATAATAAAAACCATGGTATATCTATGGTACGAGATTCTATAGATCTCGGTTTTACAGGGTATTATGCAGAGCTTTTTATCGAGATATGTTCTAGGGATATGAGACCTCTACAAAGTATCTTCCTCCTTCTCTTAATCTTAGATAAAGTTTTAGATCTCTTCTGTTAAGTATTTCATAGATCCTCTTTATGATATCTATTGCTATGTTTTCTATAGTTGCATTCCCCAGAGGATTTATAATGATTCTTTTTCTCATGTCCTCTGGAAATATAGATATATCATAATCTCTGGGTACTATGATCTTTCTATCATAACTCTCTAGAACTTTTCCAAGGATCTTCTCAAGCTCTCTCAGATCAATTATGTATCCTTTCTCGTTGATAAAACCTTCAACACATAGATCTATATAGTATGTATGTCCATGAGGATGCTCTCTCTCATTAAGAAGGTCTACAACATGGATAAGACTGATCTCTACACTCTGAACACCTACACAGATTCTCATAGAACCATCATTATTTTAGCATTATTAGAGAATAATAAGCGGGTTAGAAATGTCTCTTAAGAAAATACTAGAAGATGAGATCCTTCAGGAGAAGACTGTAGAACTGAGTAAAAGCGATCTAATAGAACTGGTAAACCAGCATCACCTAGCACTATCATGGTGTTCTCGTAGAGATGATATGAGAGAGGTATGTAGAAGATATCTTGAGACTGTCAGAAGTAGTATTAGAGCTCTAGCCTCTCTGAGAATGACTAAAATGCTACAATCCGATAATCCTCCCGCCTCAGATGAAATTCTTAACATAGTTGTTCTGATAAGAGATCTGTATCTTAGATATCTCTACGATCTTCCCATAGATCCTATGGAGAGGATTCCTGTGAGAATTAAAGCTGATATAAGATTAGGAGATAAGGTATTATTAAGAGGAAGAGGATATCTACTACCTCTGGTATTCGGTTTAAAACTTATAATCGCAGGACTTGCAGAGCCAATCATACTACCCCTAGCCTAGGCCTCCACTTCTAACCTTCATAGATCCTGTCTATCAAAAGCACTTCCACGTATTCACCCTCGTCAAAACCCTCCAGATCTTCTGGGATCACGAGAATCCCATTAGCTTTAGTAAGAGTAGAGAGGACACCGGAACCTGTTATAGCTAGAGGTTCTACTAAGATCTCTCCATTCTTCTTGAACACTCTGACTCTTACAAAACTTCTCGTAGAATGAGGATTTGCTATTCTCCTCACGATCCTCCCCCTCACCATAGGTTGAGGTTCTTCGTAGGCATTGTATGCCTTCAATATATATGGTTGTACAAAGAACTGAAAACCTACTAGGGAGGCTACTGGAAAGCCTGAGAACATGAATAGAGGCTTGCCTCTGACCATTGCAAGTCCTATGGTTCTTCCAGGTCTTATTCTAACTCCATGGAATACTATTCTACTATCTTCTATAGAGCTCACAACGTTGGGTACGAGATCTTCTTCTCCAATGCTTGAACCTCCTGTTGTGATCATTATATCAACTTTTTCTAATCCTTCTAAAATCTTCTCCATAATAATACTTCTGTCATCAGGGACAGTCCCAAGATCTATCGGTTCACACCCTGAATCTCTAGCTAGAGCTAGTAGAAGAGGCTTAGAACTGTTAAGAACAAAACCACTCTCAGGATCATAAGAACCCCCAGGCTCTATAACCTCGGATCCCGTGGATAGAACTCCTATTCTAAGCCTCCTGAAAACAGGGACTCTAGTAATATTCTGTGCAGCTAGAGTAGCTATATGCCAAGGTTTGATCCTGGATCCTCTTCTCACAATTATATCTCCTCTTCTGAAATCCTCGCCAGCTCTAGACACATTCTGATAAGATGCTACAGGTTTTAGAACTAGGATACTATCCTCCCTCTCTATAACGTGCTCAGCCATTACAACAGCGTCAGCACCTCTTGGAAGAGGTGCTCCTGTGAAGATCTTCATAGCTTCTCCTGCACCTATCTCGGGAATTTTACTAGGCTTTTCCCCTGCTGTGATTCTTCCTATCAATCTTAGCTCTACAGGATTTGTCTCGGAAGCTCCATAGGTTTCTGAAGATCTCACAGCATACCCGTCAACAGCACTTCTATCAAAAGGAGGTATGTCGTATCGAGCTACTATATCTTTTGAAGCATATCTACCCAGAGAATCTAGTAATTCTACCTCCTCGCTTTCGATCTCTCTGATCGATATATTTTCAAACATGATCTTCAGAGCTTCACCATATGTTATGAGCCTCCTGAACCCCTTCATAGTATCTCTCATAAAATCACCAGAATATGTTCTTATGCTAGAGTATTTATCTTAGATTTGTTTTAGAGAAGATTCTATTCTCTGCTAAATCTCTTCTACACTCAGAATGAGAGATGTATCAGAAACAGGATCTTATAAGATCTTGAGAAATGAGATCTTAATAGCTAGTCGTGAATGAATAGAAGCTGTGCTATTCTCTTGCTGGCTTTCATGATCTTAGCAAATCCAATTCTAATAAGCTGATATATTTGATCTCTTGTTTCTAGTATGCTCTTCTCAACATATCCTCTTCTTCTCTTCATTCTAAGTCCTTCTGGTACATATAGTTCTGAAGGAATCCTCTCTCTACCAATCCACTGAATGATCTGTAGCTTCAGTTTTCTAGCGGTATCAAGATCTCTAGATATGATCTTAGCTCTATAAGTGTTTTCATCGATTCTATTCAGAATCTCTATATTAGCTAGCTCCATAAGTCTTACTCTCTTCAGATCCTCAAGATCTCTTCTCTGAACATATACAAAGAAACCTTTATCATCTCGATCCACGCATAATCTCCTGGATCCAAGACTGCTATTGCTCGGGTGATACGGTATGTCGTTGCAAAGATCTTCTGAAGCATCTTCTAGATATATTTTCACAGGATCTTCTACATAGAAGATCCTCCTACTTATGCTATCAATATTCTTCCTATTAACAGCCGCTATAACATCCCATGAGATAGTTGCATCGCTAGGTTTCACACCTGTTTCAAGTATGATCTCTTTCACAGTCTCAGGAAGGATCCCTCTCTCTCTTAAACTTGCCAGAGTTCCAAACCTAGGATCTGAGAATCCTTTGAATTTACCTGGATATCTCTCGAGCAAGCTCTTAATTTTAGACTTGCTCAGTATAAATCCCTCAAGCTTGATCCTTCCATGAGATATAACTACAGGATATCTCCAGCCCATGTGATTATAGAGGAACATCTGCTTAATAGTATTCTGAGAATGCTCTCTACCTCTGAATATATGAGTCACACCCATAAGATGATCATCTACAGCAGCAGCGAAATTATATGTAGGCCACGCCACATATCTAGATCCTGTTATAGGGTGAGGGTTCTTATCAGTATCTATTATTCTGAAAGCTATCCAATCTATAACGCTAGGATCTGGATGACTTAGATCTGTTTTGATTCTGAGCACTGCTTCACCCTCTGAAAAACCTCCTGATATCATTCTATCGAAGAGTTCTAGGTTCTTGTAAGGATCTGAATCTCTGTAGGGAGAAGGTTTTCTCTCTATCTTAAGTTTTCTAAACTCTTCTCCAGGGAGGAGATCCACGTAAGCTCCGCCTCTCTCAATGATCTTTCTAGCAGTCTCATAATAGATCTCCATTCTAAGACTTTGAATATACTCTTCATCCCACCAAATACCTAGCCATCTGAGATCTTCTTTTATGATCTTATACGCCTCAGGCATAGGTTTTTTAAGTCTTGGATCGGTGTCCTCGAATCTTAGAATCATCTTACCACGATAGATCTCATGAGCATATACGTGAGACAATAGCGCAGGTCTTGCATTCCCTAGATGAAGTACGAAATCAGGGTTTGGAGCGAATCTTGTGACAACATAGTTATCATGTACCTCGGGTAGTTGCGGTAGTGTTTTCTTCTCTTCTCTTCTCATCTGAGGTTCTGCACCTATCTCTTCTAACAGCTTGATCTGCTCTTCAATACTCATAGAATTAACTCTTGAGATGATCTCATTAACCTTAGAAGCGATCTCTCTAGCTCTGGATCTAAGCTCCTGTCTTTCTCCTAGCACCTTATTTATCACAGGACCTGGAGAAGCTTTACCACCATGTTTTACAGCATTTTCTAGAGCGTGTCTAAGTATTATCTTCTCGATCTCATCATATGATGTACTCATCTAATCTCAACTCTATCTAATGATATTTTTTCGGCAAGTATTATAATAACACTGCTATAATCTTCTTCAAGCATGTTCGAGATGTAGATCACAACACCTTCGAGAGGAGATCTATATGTTCTGAACTCGCCTTTTCTAGTTAATATTTGAGCTATCCTAGATCCTTCTTTGATCTCTTCCCCCTCAGAAACCAGGGTTGTTACATATGATCCTTTTAATATGAGAGCTTTAAGAGAAGCACCTGATGGAACTAACAAGCCGTAGCTTGATCTGGGAGGTACTACCACAAATGATCTACTGCTCAGACTTCTCTCAGAATCATAGAAGTACTTGTAAGCTTCTTCATAAGGCTTTTCAACATAGCATTTCGAACATTCTCCACAGCCATGTCCCAAGATCTTAGCATCTTGGTCTAGACAGTAGCAATGCTCGGGATCTCTAACATCCTCGCAAAGGCTTTCGAGAAGTATGTAGGGATATTCAGATACCAATAAAACTACCTCTCTCTATATACGAGTCTTGAAGTGAGATCTCTGATCATGTCAATATACTGAGGATTCTTAGAAGAAGATCCTAGAATATCTAGCATTTTGAAGGCTTTCTCAGCATATATCTTAATAAGCTCCTCAGCTCTTCTAACGCCTCCATATGATATTATAAGATCTCTAGCTCTTAGGAGATCCTCTTGAGAAGAATTCTTATTTCCGATCACATTCAATAGAAATCTCCTATCATTCTCACTAGCTTCTCTAATCGCGTGGATCACCATTATAGTTCTCTTACCCTCCCTAAGATCGTTGAGAACAGGTTTTCCAGTCACCTTAGGATCTCCTAGAAGCCCTATTATATCATCTCTAATCTGAAATGCTATGCCAGCATACTCGGCATAGCTAGTACTATTTTCAAGATCTCTTTCACTAGATTCTCCGAGTAGCACTCCTATGCCTGCTGATGCTATGAATAGAGATGCTGTCTTCCTATAAACCATGTTAATATACTGATCCTCTGAAACTTCTGAGAAGGTTGGTAGAGTAAGATCCAGTGCCTGACCTTCGGCAACTATCTCGGAAGCTCTGTTAAGAAGATCTATTATTCTGACAAGTTTATCAGGTGAGATTCTATCTCTCAATTTAAGAAGAGATCTATAGGCTTTAGCATATAGATAGTCTCCAGCTAGTATAGCCATAGGCTCTCCATAGACAACATGCGTTGTAGGAACACCTCTTCTCATCTCATCTCTATCCATGATATCATCATGAACTAGTGTGAAGTTATGAAGAATCTCTATAGCAGCTCCTGCCAGAGCTGCTGAATCAAGATCTCCTCCGAATGCTCCAGCGAATAGTCCTAGCATGAGAGGTCTGAGCCTCTTCCCCCCAGCTTTAATCAGATGTTTTGAAGCTAGCTCGAGTATTCTGATATCGCATGATATGATCTCCTCTATATGCTTTTCAACCATAGGTATGAATCTTCTGGCGAAGTCTTCATAGTTCAAACTATATCACAATAGATTGTTAGATAAGCTGTTCATAAATGAAGATCTGTTGTCTATATCTTTTTATCTTTATTAATTACATAGGTGGTATAGTGAGCTTCAAAGGATTCTTTAGAATGATCTTAGGAGAGGATTATAAGAATCTAAGTGAAAAAGATCTTTCAGAGATCATTGGAGATCACCTGAGATACCTAGGAGACGGGTATTGCGAGCATGAGAAAAACATGATAATATGCTCTCTAACAGCTCCAGAACTTGATGAGAGTTCTATGATTAGAGATCTGCATAGATTACTCATGATTTTAGAGCGATCAGAAGACAAGCTCTATCTCTATATAGATGCTGGCATCAACAGCATTACTCCACATGAGATCATCAAGAGGATAGAAGGCTTAAGCTCTACAGGAGAGGTTTTTCAGAAGATTCTCGAATATGTTGCTGAGGAATATCAAAGAGCTATTAATAAGATTGGTGAGAGAATTGATCTGGTTGAAGAGTTAATCGAGAGAGAAGAACTTGAAGAAGTGATTCGAGAAACTCATGATATTAGAAGAAATCTTATCATGATGAGAAGACATATGAGAAACTTTCTAGGAATGCTTAGAGAGATATACGGCGACCAGAGGATCTTATCATACCTGCCGAAGCCTCAGAGAGTATTTGAATTAGTAGATGAGATTTCTATAGCGATAGAGATGAGCGAGATATATAGAGAGACTATATCAAGTATTAGAGAGATCCATGCATCACTTCTAGGACTTAAACTTAATGAAGTGGTTAAGAGGCTTACAGCGATAACAGTGGTTCTAATGCTACCAACACTAATAGCATCTATATACGGTATGAACTTTGATACCTCAAAACCTCTAAACATGCCTGAGCTGTCATGGGGTTTTGGATATATCTATGCTCTGTCTCTAATGCTTGTATCATCTATAGTAGGTTATATGGTTCTCAGACTTAAGAAATGGATCTAGTTTTTCAGCTTACTCTCTTAAGATATGAGATCTCATACTTCTCTCCTGCGATCAGTTCGAGCAGTTCTTCAGAGATGAGAGGTTTATCTCCTGCTAGAGGATAGGCGTAGGGTAGCATGATCTCGTGGATCATATTATCTATGGTTCTCTTTATAATTACTCCAAACACTACCGGTATGTCTCTTAATCTTCTTCCTCTCCATATCTCTCTAGCTATGTACACGCTTCCATCTATAGAGAATTGATATACTCCTATATTCCTCTTCAAAGCCTGAGGAAATCTATCTGAGAGAAGCTTCTTAGTTCTTCCAAGAGGAGGATGGGTTCCTAGGATGCCTCCTATCACTACTCCTTCGCAAGATCTAAGATCTTCAGGTTTTAACTCTTCTTCAGCCTGGGGATCTAATATCACAACTTTTGAGACATCCACCACCTCGTAAAATCTCTTCCTAGTACTAGGCAGGCCGGAAATTTCAACTCCTGTGATAAGAAGATCCTCGCCAGCTATAGCATAGCTATGTCTATACTCCGCTAGAATCCATCTACCTACATTTTCTTCTAAATGTTCTATGATGATCTTCATATTATCTCAGCCCAGATATGATATCTAGAATATTAACTTAGGGGTTCAGCTCTTATATAAGTTTATATAAGTTGTTTTCATCGCCTCATATTTCTTCCCCTGCATCGGTCTTGGGATTGCACCACCCTTAGATGTGTTTAGGAGCATCCCTAAACCCCTACATCTTAAGTATCTATGAAATAGGTTTATACATGCGATCAAGTCTCTATCTCCTGTGAATCCGCATTTAGTGCATCTCATTATTCTACCGCTATTATCTTTAACCTGCTTCCGCATCTCGAGCATTTTGATGATGTATTCATCGGGTTAACGTAGCTAACCAACAGTCTTCTCTCGAGAGCTTCATAGCTTATAGTGAATTGTATTTTTCTATAGAACCATAGTGATAGTTTTTTATTGAAATTACTACTTCTGTTGGCTCTATCTAATCTAGCTGTTAGTTTTCTGAGAACAGGTTTCTTACCATTATTCCTCTTACTAGATCTAACAACTGCTTTAGCGTATAAGTAGATCTGCTTAACATGATGTGCTCTAAAACCAAGCTCTCTAAGTTCTGAGTAGAATATCTTGTGTAGGGTTTTTATCGATGGTATCTCATCTAGATTCCAAACTCTGTCTACTACTAGTTGAACTGCATCACGATAGAGGTTAAGGAACTCGGTTAATGCTTTATAGTCATCGCTACTCTCGGGGAGAGCCTTCATCTTAAGAGTCTCAATAAGCTCTCCAACCCTCATCGAGTAGCTCCCGTACTCAGTTACAGATAACAGAATTTGTCAGAATTTATAAAGATTCCTTTTTTTTTCTATACCTGGCGAGAGATAAGATAAAAGAATTCTACTTCGTAAAGTATAGCGTTATAAAGTATAGGAGAAGAGACTACATCCTCTACCTACTAGGAAGAGATAAGAAGATAAAATATCCCCACAGAAAAGAAATATACGTAATAATCACAGAAGAATAAATAAAATAATATAAATCTATGTGAAAACCGAAACAGTTGCGTTAGGCATTTAGGAGAGAAGTTGATCGAAGATCTGTTGCTGGGATGGTAGTACTTGGGATATCTAAGAGATCTTCTCATTACGTAGAGTATCTAAGCCCTAGAGATCTTGTTTGGAAGCGGAATCTCCGAATAATATTTTAAAACCTCCTCTCAGACTATAGATCCTGTAACCTTCTCTCCTGAATTCCTGTGCTAGTACATGGCTTAACTCTCCCCTCTCACATAGAAGTATTATTGGTTTGTCTCTGAATTTTTCTATCATGCTCAGGTCATATATTCTGAAACCTTTGATCTCTTTTCCAACATATTTTCTGGTTATATCTATTAGAACAGCATCTTCTGGGATTCTATCTATCTCGATATCTCCTTGATAGAGTTTTTCAATCTCTTCTCTCCAGTCTCCATATATGTTCACCTCTACTATTTTTTCAGTAGTTCTTCTGAAAATCTCCTGATCTAGCTTGTTAAATTCTTCTAGAAAGGACTTCTCATCTACTTTCACAGGCACATAGGATCCTAGCCAGCATGTTTCTGGAACTCTCTCACATTTTTCATATAATCCGATTTCTCTAGAGATCCTTATTATATCATCTTTGCTTAATCCGATCACGGGTCTTAGAATCATTATATCAAGGTTTTTTGAAGAAGCTATCAGATTAGATATGGTCTGGCTATTAGCTTCCCAAATACTCTCTCCAGTTGCTATAGATTTATACCCGAACTTTTTCGCGATCTCTGAAGCTATTAGATACATAGATCTTTTTAGAGAGATCTGCCAGTAAGCAGGTTTGATTTTTCTTCTTATCTCTCTAATAGTCTCAGCTATATCAGCTATAAATACTCTAGCATTATAACCTATAGACCATCTTCTGAGAAGTTCCTCGGCAACCTCCAGAGATCTCTTCATGGTTTCTAGAGTTCCCATTTTAAAATAAAGCAGATCTACAGGAGATCCTCTTCTCATTAGAAGCCATGCTGAAACCGTTGAATCAAAACCTCCCGAGAATAGAAGAAGAATATTCTCAGAAGATCTCAGTGGAAGACCTCCAAATCCTCTAACTCTCCTACCCGAGGAAGATATGAAAGCTTTCTCACCACGTATCTCCACATAGACCTCTATCTCGGGCTTCTCCAGATCTACTAAACCTCCATATCTTCTGAGAGCCTCTCCAACGATCCTAGCAACATCTATAGAGGTGAAGCTGTGGCTTCCGATTCTTCTAACTCTCACAGCAAATCTCTTTCCAGGTATAATACCACTGAATCTCTCACTGATAAACGAGGAGAGTTCTTCGAGATTCTTGAAATCTATTACATCAACTTCTAAAACCTCGTGGACTCCAAATACTCTGGCAATAGATTCAGAGATATCTGAGCATCCCTCTACAAGGATTCTACCGCTATCAATTTTTCTAACATTTCCGCATTCTCTTACAAGACTCTCTAGATTCTCTATTAGAATCTTCTCAAGAAGTTTTCTTCGAGAACCTTTTAAAGCTATCTCTCCAGAAACTCTTACGAGATACCTGCTCAATATCTACCCAGAAATAATACATCTGCTGAGAAGGTAATAACCTGCAAGCTTCAACATATTTACACAAGATCTATGAAGATCTGTAGGAATCTAGAATGGTAAGAGGTAGAACCAGATTGAAAAACCATGGAGATCTTAAGCTCTCCTCCCGATATATCCTGGCACCTCTAATTAGGTGAGGATGCCTAAAATAACCTCATTGAAGCACTTATGAACATGAATCAAGAGAGATCTACTGTTTAAGAAATGTAGAAATATTCTTTATCTAACTAAGAAGATAGGAAAACATAAGCATTGGAATAATCGTTGGAAGCTGCGGTTGTGGGAGTGGATCTAGTATGAAGATTGAGAAGGCTTTCTTCTTTATAGAAGCACTTACCGGAGGTTTCTACGTCTCTATAACTAGGACAATGTTTATACCGATGCTAGCCTACTACGGCTACCCTCTTGATCAAATATCTTATATTGTGATGGCCTCGGGAGTTCTAGGCATAGCTTTATCCATGCTCATGTATAGATATCCTGAGATTATTTCGAAAAGTCCTAAGCTTCTTCTAGTTCTAACTCATTTTCTAGAGAGAGTTCTATGGTTTTCACTACCATTCCTCCTAGACCAGCCTCTAATCCTCTCCATAGTCTATGGCATGGCTCAGAGTATAACAATTCCCGTAGGTGTTCTTCTAAACTACTCTATGCTAGTTTTATTCCCTGAAGAGAAGGATTTCACAGATCTCACTATTCTCAGAACTGCCGGAGGATCTGCATCTTCGGTTCTAGGTCTTATCATAGGAGTTTATGCGACAGCTTTCATAGAACCTCCCTCGGTATATGAATTCCTCTATTTCATAAGCTTTATGATAGGTATTCTAGGAACTCTCTCTATATCACCACTCAGAGTAGATTCGATCGTTAGTCTTTCTAGAACTTCTGCTAGTGAGATATCGAGAGAAGAAATAGAAATCAGCAAGATCAATACTTTCACAATGCTCTCTCTAATGAATATAGGCGCCAACATACTAGGTATTGCATGGACTCCTCTTCTGAAGAATCTAGGAGCTCCACTCAGCATTCCAGTAGCCTTAGGTCTTGTAGGAAGTATCGGAGGAGTTATAGGACCCTACCTATGGAAGGGTTTTAGAATGTATCTAGTAGCTATGATGATCAACGCTCTAACAGTTCTTCTCATACCTCTGACCACACCTGTATATATTCATCTACTATACTCTTTCATCCTCTCCGCAACATTTGTAGGCGCGAACTTGATCGGTGTCAGCATATACTCTAGATACGTCAGATCTATAGGTATCGTAAGAGCATCAACCTTTCTCACAGCTTCTACAGCTGTTGGAATGCTTATATCATCATTCGTAGGAGTACTAGTGAGAGGAGATATAACTCTAGCTCTTATAATAAGCTCTATAGCTAGATTCCTTGCAGTCTTAGTAGCAGTTCTAGCCATACCAGAGACAGCTCTGATACCTAGAGAGATTGCGGTGGGTTATGCTAGACTTGTCTACTCTACCACACTTCTAGGATACACATTCGCTGTAGAAACTTCGATAAGAACTCTGAAGATCACGCTACAGATAATAGGTATCGTAATCCTCATAGTACTTGTATTCCTTATATACAGGATTGGATTTATTCTCTATAAGGGTGTATAGTATTACAAGCCTCTCTATAATTGGTATAGATCTTGAGGCGATATCTAATACCAGCTCTGTCAGAGGTTTTCTTGAGAATCTCTCGATAGAAATACTCAGAGACCTTCTCATAATTCTACCTCAGATCATTGTATCAGTGATCATAGCTTTCATATTTATAGTTCTCACAAGACCTATTAATAGATTCGTAAGAGGAATACTTAAATGGAGTGGTGTAGAAGAAGCTTATAAGAAGATCTCTCCAGAAACTCCAAGAATACCTCTCTCAGATCTCGCAATAGTAGTGGTAGACATAGGCTTATTCCTATTAGCTTCAACACTGATCCTTAGAATATTCACTCAATATGATCCGACGCTTGTAAGCAGTATCATAGAAACTCTATGGAGATTCGGTAGCTTCATAATAGTAATGCTACTATTTCTAACAGGCTTAGATCTTATCATAAGAATAACTAATTTCGAGAGAAAGACAGAGACTTTATTCTATCTACTAGCATTATTCCTAGGCATAGCTCTTATAATAGATCTAACAAATCTATCTCCATCAATTAAAACAGCTGTATCTCAGGGTATTTCGGTGGGCATTGGAATCTCTATAAGCATTTTCATCATCTGGATCTTCTTTGGAGAATATATTGAAAGATATCTATCTCTAAAAGAGAATAAGAGAAACTCCGAGGATAACTCACACTCGGAATCTCGTAGAGATCTGAGGTAGTGAGTTATATCATTCTGAGATCTGGTTGAAGATCAAGATCTGCGAAGAGGTTTTCAAGTTAATAATATTCCATAAATTATATAGCTTGTGGAGAAAAAGATATGGATTTTAATGCCGGGTTTGTTCTGAACCTGATCTACGGGATCATAATAATAGTTGTGGTAGCAGTATTACTTATCATAGCAAACAGATACCTATTCAAGTTTCTGAGAATAAGATTTAGAAAAAGCATTGTGTTATTCTTCGAGATGGTGATTGCTCTTCTTATAATATCATTTGCCGTGGGAAGTATAGCATCTTTATACGGCTTTCGAGAGGTTTTTATAGTTGTCTTCGGTCTCTTCATATTAGGAGTTCTAGCAATAATAATAGGATCTAGACATGTGCTAGAAGAATACATGAGCGGGGTTCTAGCAATAGAGATCCATGATCTAAGGGTTGGAGACTATATAGAGGTGGATCATGTGAGAGGCTATATAGTAGCTCTTAATGAAACCTCGATAGTGGTAAGAGACATGCATAGAGATCTTGTATACATACCATATACAAAGCTGCTTCACTCACCATTCAAAAGATTCAGAGTAGAGGAAGGACATGAGATCGTGATCCCGATCGTGATACCCTACGTATCAGATCTTGCAGAGCTGAGAAACAGGATCATGGAGAGAGCACGAGAGCTAGGTATTGAGAATGTAAGGATCTCTATTGAGAGTCTGAGTGAGAAGAGTATAAGACTTATAATAAGAGGGATCATAAGAGACCTCAGGAGAGAAGAAGAGATAAGATACTCGATGCTAGATGAGATCTATAGCAGAGCATTCCAGAAGATCAGAGAAAACAGATCTGTGTAGAATCTCTAGATAATACACGAATCGATCTCGCATCATCTCAGATGAAAGAATAAAGCTTCTAATCCTATAGCAAGGTTAAGCTCCTTCAACAGAAAGCTATCACTATTTCTCGGTAGATGGCTGGGAGGCTGGATATAAAAAGCATGAAAAACTATGAACAGCCATCTACCTCTCAACGGCTTTCTTCCTCCCCTGCCCCGCCTGCGGGAGCTCGTCTCCAGCAGTAGTTGGCGATATCTAAACAAGGATGTGGTCTATGTTGAAATCACGAGAAAACATAATAATGCTATAAATTAAAATCCCATGAAATATAACACTTATTACTTGGGTATGTTGTCTTGATCAAAGTACTCACATTGTACTTTACTAGGGATAAACTAACATTTAACCCAAGAAGTCTTGAAAGCGTAGTAAATCAAATTAATGTATCACAAGACATCTACGTAATTTCAGCTGAGCCTATTGATCTTTGGAATTATGGTTTCCACATATCAAACGTTGTCATTCCAACGAAATCAACATGGCCTGTCCCCATTAAAGTAGGATATTCATTTAACGCAGCTTTAGTTAAGATTAACAAGGAAATAGATCGTTATGATTATGTATTCAAAGTTGATGGTGATGTTATCTTACCCAAGGATTATCTAATTAACCTCGCATCTCGTAAGCCTCATGTTGCTGGTATAGGACCTGCTTTGTTAATCTCTACTGCTTTCTTCAAGAAATTATTGAAAAACAAGTATCCTGTAACGTACTGTGATGACGGCTTCATATTTGCACTAGCGATCTCAAAAGGTATGTGGCCGTTACATTATACTGGTAGAGGTGATGTCATAATACCTCCAATTATAACACTCAAGGATAGAGAGTATATTTACGGAGTAGAGTACTATAGATGGGGTTTACCTCTTATATTATTAGTAATACTTCCCATTACGAGAATATACCTTAAAATAACTAAGAAAATGAAGGAGTATCAACGTAAAGACTTAAGAGCATACTTATACAATATAGTAGGCTACGTTCACGCACTTATTCACAATGTAAAGAAGTATGAATTTAGCCGGGAGTATGGGAGAATGAGAATTATACACTTGTACCATAAATTCCGGGCAACTAAGACTGTTGATTTCCATGGGGATTAATTTTTAAGCCTGCGAAGTAAGATATCTATTCCAACGTTCTTTCTCATGGCTTTATCTGGTATTACTAGATACAACAACAAGTCCTTGAGCGTAAAAGAGCCTCCGCTCCAAGTGGAGTAATCAAGCCGCAGATAGTCTAAATAATTAATATCGGCTCTTGGAATAAACTTATCAAACCATTCTTCGATTTTCTTTCTAAAATAATGATCCTTCATGATACCATGTAAAGTTCCAAGCACTGCATATATAGCTACGCGCGGATTTGGTTTTACACTTGTAGAAAGGTTGATCAAGAGTTCGTTCTTCACGAGTCTTCTTTTTATCAATTGTTTAAAGTTCAAAGCATTTACTATTGAGTAAGGGATGCTGTAAATAAACGATAGAAATTCGTGTAAAGCTTTACGGCTACCCGTGAGGGGATTGAGCAGGATGTTATTTCTGAACACGTAATATAGTCTAACACTATTCACTTTCTGCTGAGTTGCAACGTAATGTATTCCCCCGGTCTTTGTTAAAACTACGCTGAAATATCCTCTCTTCGCGTTTTCTAGCCCACATGAGATATCATCCCCACCGATGTAGAAGTAAGGATAGATGGGAGCTGAGTTTGGATTATATAAAGTAAAAGAAGCTGGAACATGCGATGATAGTAAGAACTCGGGTAAATTTTCTTTTTTAAGAATTATACTATTGAACTCCTCTCGTGACATTACAGGTAATATCATGAATGATTGATTAAGAACGTTCACGTAGTTTATGTTGGGTGCTAATAGTTTAGAACGTTCAGCCTCTTCACGTACGAAGTTCATGATTTCATCTAGATCTTGCGCGTGCTTAAGGCTCGGATTTTCCAAGAGGACATCCCTGTCTCCTACTATATGCATTGTTGTTATTGCATGGTACTTGATTTTTAGTGAGTTAAATTTCTCAGCTGTATCTATCATCTCCTTGACTATGTTTGGATAGAGAATAATGAAATCATTATCAATATTTAATATGTATTTAGCACCTCTTTTCTTTTCTAAGAGAAAACCATAAGTTATCGCAAAGCTATTTCCCAGGTCCTTATCAAATCTTTTGCTCTCGAAATTTACAGACATTTCCTTCGATAATCTTGACCCGAGGTTGACCAGTTTCTCGTATGATCCATCAAAAGACGCATTATCTATAAGTAATACCCGGCCATCTATGAAATCACCGAGTCTAGCCAATGTCTTAAAAGCACTATATAAGCTGAGCATTGATATAGGTAAATAGTTATTTGAATTAAAGTTCTGAGTAACAATACTTACTTTTATCTTACTCATCTCAGACCTCCTCCCGCCCTAGAGTGCGAGGTTCTGAGACGGTTTAGAGCTACATTCCCGGCTCTCACCGGATTTAGCTCTGCGCCCGGTCTCAGGCACATTAACCCTACCCCGTGTAGAGCGGGGCTCGGGGGTATGATTCTTATCTTGAGCAGTATGACCATCTCCAGAATAATGCTAAAGATTACAGAGCTTATAAAACCTCACCACACCATCCCAAGGTTGAGTACTACGAGCCTGTTGAATATCTTATCATAATGTTCTGCAAGAAGGGTGGCACAGCACTTAGATATGATAGAATACACGAAGTTTACAATTCTGAAAGCCTCGCCCTTTAGAGTTGTATTCTCTTTTCTCGATTCTCACCTTCGCAACTATTGCCGCATGAAGCTCTTTGACAACCACTGTATCCCCTGGCCTGTGAAGACCTGCGTAGACTGTGTCTTCTGTAGAAGTTTTTAAGCTGTTTTAGCTGCTATAGGTTCCTGAAGATATGTATCTCGAGGTAGGCTCCGTGATGCCTGCTGATATAGCTCTCGATGATCCTGCGAATGGTGAGCAGGTGCTGAGGGAGAAGCCCGTGCTGATAATACCCAAGATAATCTAAAACACTTGAACGAATTCAAGTATGCTACGCGGGTAGCCACCTTTTCATCAGACACGTAAGATATGGTGAGAGAAGTAGTATCAGGGTCTTCGGAGTTATGAGATCCGTTGCAAGCCTCTGTCTAAGCTAGGTTCCTAGTAATGGTTGAAGAGATCTTTGTCTAGGCAGTGTTCTCTCTTCTCTTCATATAAAGATATAGAATGATTCCAATAAAAGCCCATATTCCTATGACTCCTACTGCACTGTATTTTTCTATGAGGTTGAATGCTAATGCCATGATCATTATAGGTGTTCCTATGAGTACTGTTACTGGTACATCTCTGATTCGTGGTGTTGAGAAGCCTCCGTAAAGTACTCCTCTTCTGGAGAGCACTCCCAGTGATATTGCTACTATGAGATAGTTGATTAGAGACCCTATCGCGTATATCTCTAGTATTAGAGAGATCTCTCCAGGTATTATTAGAACTAATGAGATTAGGTATGCTATTACCAGGGATATGTATGGGGTTCTAAATTTAGGATGTACTCTACCAAAGATCTGGTGGGTCATTCTATCTTGAGATAGAATATAGAGGAGTCTTGAGAATGCTACATAACCTGTCAGAGCAGCCATGAGCATTATAAGGATTATATTAACCGCTATTAGAGGAGCTATTAAGAGCGATATATAAGGTGTTCTCTCCGCGATCATGAAGATTGCTAGTGCAGGATTCTCTTGAAGAGATCTATGTGGTATCATGTTCATGAGAAGTATTGAAAGCGATAGACTGTAAAAGGCTCCGATCATTATCACCAGTATTGTGGCTCTAGGTATCTGGATCAAAGGTTTTCGAGCTTCACCAGCTAGCTGACCTATAGAATCTAATCCTGTGAATCCTCTCGATGCCAGAGCTAGAGATAAGAGTAGATCTGGTGGTTGAATTCCCTTCCACATGAATTGAGGAGCCTCGTAAAAGCTCTGATGGAGGAGCATATAGAATATGTTATAGAGAGATAGAAATCCTACGAGGATAATATCTAGGATAGCTATCGACATAGCCACTCTAGCAGATTCTCTGATCCCTATTAGAGTTAAGATGAATAGCACTGTTGAGAGGATTAATGCAACAATGTTCTCGGGTATCTGAGTCATCGCACCATGTATATGATAAAGTTCTAACATGCTTCTCAGATATGTAGCCGCATCAAGAGTTCCATAGCTTATCATTATAATCTGGTCTAGTGAGAGCAGCCATACTGATATGAGAGCTATTAGAGATCCTAGAGAGTATCTCACATATATATAGGATCCTCCTACCTCGGGAAAATGAGATCCCATCTCACCATATATGAGTGCTATGAGAATCATGAGAATCACAGCGTACAAGGCTATAAAGAGAAAACTTCCTCCAGCATATAATGCTATGAATCCTATCATGAGATAGTATGTAGACTGAGAATCGCTGTGCACTAGGGAGTATATATCGAATGTATTAAGATCTCTTTTAAGCCAGTCTCTTCTAAGCTTCATTTCACTTAACCAGTTCAAAAAGATTATCTAGAGGACCTATAACAACTATGTAATCTCCTTCCTGAATAACCTCATCAGGAGCGTTATGAAGATCCTCAGAACCTCTTATGATCATAACACTAACATTATACTTCTCCTCGATCTCTCTAATAGTGCTTCCAAGAATCTTCATATCTCCTGTTACAAAGCTTTCCAGCATTGAGACTCTTCCTCTGATCGGTGTGATCCTATAGAATTTAAGAGAAAGAGTTCTCTGAATCCTTCCAAGAATGCAGCCTGGAACGTTAATCACGCTAAAACCCTCAGCCTCAGCCTCGGAAATCTTCTCACTACTCTTGAGAGCTACAATGATCACGGGAATACCCTGTTCCTTCATATACCTCGCAACCTTGATATTAAGATCCTCGTTAGGAGAAATGAGTATAGATGCTTCTACATAGTTGAACTCTACATCTCTTAAAACCTCTGATAAGATGCTCTCATCAATACTATTCATATCTGGCACAAGCCTGATGTAAACAGGTTTTCTCACGAAGAGCTCTCCCCGCTCCTCAACTGTTATCACGTGAACACTATAACCATTCTCCACAAGCACGTCTACAAGCATTAGAGAGGTGTCATCCATGCTGTCGAGAACTATAGCTTCTCTTCTCAAATCTATCAGCCTACCACTCAGTCTCGATTCTACCAATAAAATGAATTTAAGAGTTCAGATATTTATTTATCTACCTCGCATCATAGAACAAACATTGTTTCAAACACATTAGTGGTGGGGCCGCGGGGATTTGAACCCCGGACCACGAGGGCCCAAGCCTCGCATCCTACCAAGCTAGACTACGGCCCCACCGCATGATATTTTAATGGTAGGGGAGTCTTAAATATTTCGAGAGAAGATCTTGATTATAGGATAGATAGAATCTCGCCAGAGGATCTTGAGATCCTCATTCTAAGATGAAGAAGATCTCTTCTTCATATACTCATCGATTACTTCTTTCAAAGCTCTTCCTCTATGGCTGATCCATATCTTAATATCTTCACCTAGTTCTGCGAATGTTTTATCATAATTCTCTGGAATGAATATAGGGTCGAAGCCAAAGCCTTTAAATCCTCTGATCTCTCTACTGATTCTTCCACGTACTATGCCTGTTGCCAGTCTCAGATTCTTTTCTCCTTTGAATCTATATGCTATCACAGCTTTGAAATAGGCTTCTCTATTGTTCTTCTCCTCTAATAGTTTCAGCACTCCTTCTAATCCTATGGTTTTGTATACGTAGCTTGAGAAAGGTCCTGGAAAGCCTTTGAGAGACTCTATGAAAAGCCCTGAATCTTCTCTCATAATAATATCCCACTTCTCAGCTTCTCTTATCTGATCTAATGCGTTTTCAAGTGTGTAGAGTGCTATCTTCTCTAACTCTTCTTCTTGTATCTCTATCTTTCTAATGCTATCCGGCATTCCATCTACTATGAATTCTACTCCTGGGTATAGTCTTTCTAGGAGGAGTCTTGTCTCAAGAATCTTGTTAGTGTTATTGGTCAGATTAAGTATTCTAATGATCAAATGCTTCTCCCCTTACTCCATATATCCTCAAAATATCTGATCATGCTCTCTCCAACACTCTGATCATATATCACTACAGAGACTTCATGATTTCTTGTGAGAGCTGACTCAGTCCAGTTATGAGATCCTATGAATACAATGTATCCATCGATTATAACGATCTTGGCATGAGTAGTTTTAGAAGCACTTTCATCAAGCTTTATAGAGATGCTCATGTTCTTAAGAAACGATATAGTCTCGGGATAGCTCTGCATGGTAGTGTCATCGACGATGATCTTCACATCAACACCTCTCCTCTTTAGATCTGCTAGAGTATATAGAAGGATATTCACAGGATCATTATACTGCTTAGGATCGTATTTTATAACGTACATTATAACGTGCACACTCTTATTAGCTCTATCAAGCCACCAACGCAGAGTATCATAGTAGTCTTTATCAGTTAAAACTCTATAGACTCCCGCACCGGAAGATGAAACGTTAACGCTCTGAGAAACATTAGATCTATAATATTCGAACCCTACCTCAAAGCCTGCAAGAAATCCTAAGATGAAAACAACTAAAATAATCACTCCAAAGGATCTTTTCAAAACCATTAAGCTCGCTCCTCATGAATAGAAGAGATTACAGAACCTATATAAATGCTTTAAGAACTATATATTCCTGAATCTATGCATCCTAAACGAAGCTCTAGCCGAAGTCTACAAGGTTGTGAATGCTATCAGATACCAGATGTCATACAGAACACTCGTAGCTGTAGGTGGAAGCTTAGACAGAATATAGAATCTGCTAAACCTTTCAGAGAACAAGCTAGAACTATGGTTAGAGGATCTAAGCAGGAGGTCTCTGACTCCCACCTCTTCTTTCATCTTAAACCACCCGCCTGTGATCACATATGATCACGTGATCTAGAGTATGCCCAGTTTTCCTAGAACGCTGGGGACAGGCATGTATACTATCACAAACTCCAGCCATAATACATGAACTATGATAGAGTTTAAAACTCCGTATCTTAATGCTATGATACCCGTGATCACGCCCACGAAGAAAGCTCCTACTATTAAGACCAGGTTAAGGGTAGGCATGTGAACCAGTGTGTAGTAGAGGGTTGAGATAAGTACTGCTGTAAGATCTCTAATACCGAGCCTATTCTCTATAAAGTATCCCTGTACATAGCCTCTCCAGAAGATCTCTTCCATGAAACCTATGAAGGCTAGAATGATCGGTAGCAGGTTCTTGTAAGCTTTTGCCGAGATCTCTATAGATAGATAAATCGAATCAACATAAGACCATAATCCTAGTAAAATCGATAGATACCCACCTATCAGGAATACAATGTATAGAATAGCAGTTGCGAGTACTGAGGAGATCATAGCTGAAGACAATCTACCTCTCAGCATGATCTTATAGAAAACTCCTCTTACAAGCATTATAACGAGAGATAGAGAACCCATGAAAGCTACAGAGATCGCCATTGATAAAATAAAGATCTCTCTTAACACTATAAATGATACTGGAAAGAGAAATAAAGGTAATATGATTATCATCAGATCTATGACATCATCTCTAGACATTTTAGAAAACCATCTCCTCATCTCCTAAAACAATCTTATAAACTCTCAGTCAAAAACCTTTTGCAAAGGAAACCGAGTTCCACCGAGAAGATCATGAAAGCCTATGAGAAGTAGCGCCGGGGGCGGGATTCGAACCCGCGCGGGGTTTCCCCCACTGGCTCTCCAGGCCAGCCCCTTAGACCGCTCGGGCACCCCGGCCCAATTGAGAGATAGTGTCACAGGATATATATTTTTCCTAGAGAAGAGGGTGAGAAGCTCACCACCTAGGAGACATCTCATCACTCTACTTTGCTACAAAGAGCTAGATGAACTGCGGGCAACTGCTGGGAACGAGCTCTCGTAGGCAGGGCTGGGAAGAAAAAGCCTTTGAGAGGTAGATAGCTGGAAGGTTGAACACAAAAAGCATTAAAAACCTATGATCAGCCATCTATCGAGAAACTGTGTCAATGTCGTGTTCTGAGAGTGGTTGCCCGTGTTATTTGTTTGGGTTTGTTCAGGTGTTTTAGATTATCTTGGGTATTATCAGCACGGGCTTCTCCCTCAGCACCTGCTCACCATTCGCAGGATCATCGAGAGCTATATCAGCAGGCATCACGGAGCCTACCTCGAGATACATATCTTCAGGAACCTATAGCAGCTAAAACAGCTTAAAAACTTCTACAGAAGACACAGTCTTTATTCAGACGATGAATGCGGTATAGTAAGGTTTATAATTTATATATTGATTTAATAGATCGGGTGGTTTAGTCGAGAATCTTCTATATTTATATTTTAGCTGTTATCTTTGTGGTTCTGTTTTTTTCTCTAGCTACTCTCAACACTGTTTCGAGGACTTATGATAGTTGGGCTAGTTATAGGAATCCCTATATCGATGTGCTACAGAGGGTTGAGCCTGTTAATATTTCTGGAGAGCCTGTGGCCAGGCATATAGTATTTATCTTATTTGACGGTTTAAGTGTTGATAATCTTGAGAGTTTAATTAGAGAGTACGATAGCTTAAGAGAGCTCATATCTATGGGAGCCTTCTATCCTCATGGTCTAGCTAATACACCCACATACTCTACCCCTGGGAGAGCATCTATACTTACAGGCTCTCCTCCAGAGGTTAATGGTGTAATCTCTAACTTCTATAACGGGTCTCTGCAGGTTGACAGTATCGCTAGAGTAGCTAAGGATGCTGGGTTTAAGATCTTATGTTCCGGTGATGAATCTATAGAGATGCTATTATCAGGCATCATTGACGAATGCTCAAGAGTTAATATAGGAGGAGGTCATGGAGCTATAGCTTTATCTGAGGGCTTAAGGCTTTTTAATAAATACTCAGATGCAGGATATAGGGTTTTCCTCTGGATCGGCATTAGCGACATCGATGAGATAGGTCATCTTAGTACTGGTAGTAGGAGCTCAGAATATAATGCCACCATAGTTAATATTGCTAGACTCACCCTCAACTTCATAGAATCTATAGCCGGTAAGAATGTCTTAATAGTCATATTAAACGATCATGGCTTTAAAAAAGTAGGACATCACGGAGGTTCAGAGCCTGAGGTTAGGAGGGTTTTCACATTATTTATAGGACCTAAGGTTAAGCCGGGAGTATATAATATCAGCTTTACCCATAACGATATAGCTCCTACAATAGCTATGCTCATGGGCTTGAGAATACCTACGCTATCTATGGGTAGAGTCTTATCCGAAGGCTTCGATATTTCTACCGATAGAGTTGAGGCGTATGCTAAAGCCTCTAGAGAGCAAGCTTTTAGAGTTGTAGCCGCTATGGGAGGAGCTATGGGTGTGGAAATCAGCTCTGCAGCTGATCCTCTAGACTCGTATCTGCTAATCACTAGCAAGCTATACAGTGAGGGTATGATCATGAGACTGGTCCTAGTCTTGTTCCTAGCAGCTATAGCATTAGCAGGCTTATACATGTCTCTAAGAGCACGCATCTTCAGCCCTAGAAGGCTTCTAATACTCACAGTCTCTGGACTCACAGTCTATGAGGCTGTATATTGGCTGGTATACTTGATAGTTGGAGGACCTACAAGCCTCTCCGATACACTTTCGCTAAGAGATCTCCTAGATAAGATTATGGTTTCGGTGATGCTGAGCAGCGCTTTTCTAGGAGTTGTCCTAGGTTTTGTAGAGCTAACCCCATTTAGAGTTGGAATCATAAAGATTCTAATACCTACACTCACAGTACCAGCTCTAGCACTGTTTTTAAGTCTCATATATGCTTCTCCCTTCTATATAAGCTACGGTTCTACTGTAAGGTTTCCTCCACCAGATTGGAGTAGTGGGTTTATGTTCTTTGTATATCTAATGAAGGCTTCATCTACGGGGCTGGTAGGATTGCCTCTAGCACTGGTAATTGTGATAATATTCTCTATTATAGGCTTTTACATACACAGGTCACTTGAGAGACTTGAGAGAGCTGGGAAGAGTGGAGCCTAAGATCTATGATGTCGCGATTATAGGAGCTGGGGTTATAGGCTTACTAGTAGCTTACGAGCTATCAAAATTCGATCTATCAATAGTCTTAGTCGAGAAAGAAGCCGAGGCTGGGTTTGGAGTCTCTAAGGGTCATGCAGGAGTTATACATGTGATTCAGCCTCCATTCAACTCTCTTAAGAGTGTCTTAGCCCTCTATGGTAATAGACTCTATGATAAGATCTCGAGAGAGCTTAAGGTAGGCATGATCAGACTTCCAGCGCTTCTAGTGGCTAGGTCTAGGGCTCAGCTAGCACTCATACCCGTAATATACTCTATTCTAAAGCTTGTGTATGGGGTTAGAGGCTTTAAAGTCTCTATAGTTGCAGGGAAGAAGCTGAGGCTGATAGAGCCTAATGTTGTGGGCTATGCTGCGATCATGGTTGAAGGCTATGGTGTTATAGACTCTTTCGAGCTTGTATACAGGCTTCTCGATGAGTGCAGAGCTAGAGGCGTAGATCTCCTGTTCAATACCGAAGCTAGAGGGTTTAGATTTGAAGGCGACGATATCATAGTTATTGAGACCTCAAGAGGCTCTATTAAGGCTAGGTATGTTGTGAACTCTACAGGCTTAAACTCTGATATCCTAGCATCTAAGACCGGAGAGTCTGAGAGGATCGAGCCATTTCTCGGTGTTATGCTTGTATTTGATAAGCTACAGGTTAGAAGCATAGTAACCCCCCTGCCATCGCTAAAACCTACTAGGACTAAGGGTGGAGGCGTGATACCTACAGTATGGGGTAACACTATCTGGGGTCCGAGCTTCACTCCAATAATTTCACGTGAGAATAGAGAAGTTAGAGCTGAGGATGTTCTATATGTAATTAGAAAGTTTAAGAGGCTGGTAAGGGTTAAGGGAAGGCTTATTAAAGTATACTCTGGCATTAGACCCTCAGCGGTAAGTGGAGACTTTTCCATAAGCTATTCTCCACTAACAAAAAGAATCATTAATCTAGTAGGCATAGAATCTCCAGGACTTACAGCAGCCCCCGCTATAGCTCTCATAGTGTCTAAGATGCTTCGAGATGCTGGACTGAAGCTTATGGCTACTAAGAAAGTGCTTCATAGAACTGAGCCGACTCTAAGTACCAGAGTTAAGCTAGCTCTAGATCCCTCAAACATATCAGGCTATGATGGAGTCATTATATGCCCTTGTATGAAGGTTAGCCTAGCAGATGTTACTGAGGCTATAAGAAGAGGAGCATCAACATTGGATGGGATCATGTTCAGGACGAAGCTGGGAATGGGATCATGTCAAGGATTACACTGCGTAGGTAGAGCTATAACTATACTCCAGAAGCTGACCGGAGCGAGCCCGAGAAGTCTTACCAAGAACACCAGCGGATCATGGTTGGTCGAGGAGCTCAGGGTAGATGAAATTGAAAAGTAGAGAGCCAGAGTTTCACATAATAGGAGCCGGGCTTTCAGGACTTTCTCTAGCTAGACATCTTATGGATAGAGGGTTTAATGTTAGGGTTTCAGAGACGAGAGATAGAATTGGAGGTATATCGGTCTTAGACTCCGAGGTTATAGGCCTCATCGAGAAGATAGGCTCGGAGGTTGATGTAAGTCTCCAAGCTACAGCTATTAGGCTGGGGGGTTCAACTGCTATAGTATCTAGCAGAGGTGTTGAGACTGTATCTAGAGGGGTGGTAGCTACAGGGTTTAGAACTGCTACCCCCATAGAGCTGGGTATTGTCGGGGAGAGACCTTCAGGCATATACCCGTTCCATGTAGCATTAGACCTCATAATTTCAGGTCTTTCCCCGGGGAGGATCATAGCAGTCTATGGAGTTAATAGGTATAGCATGCTAATGGCTGAGAAGCTTTCAGAATATGGTAGAAAAGTCTATATTATAGACCCAAGCTCTACTGAAAAGATAATAACAAGAAATCTAGAGGTTGTGAGGGGTAAGGTCAGAGTATTAAAAGGGCCTCATAGACTATCAGAGATTAAACTTGATAGAGGCGTGCTAAAAGCTGACACCCTGATAATATCTATATTTAAGCCTTGGAATCCGTTTACAGAACTCCTTCCAGTAGGGCATGCAGTGCTTGAGGTCTATAACCCTAAAGCCTTATTAGAGGCTAGTAGGCTTCTAGCGGTAAATCTAGGCTGCGAGGATCACACATATAGAAGAGTTAAGGCTGAAGGAGGCGTCCAAGTATTCCCAGAAACTCTTACACCATGTCTTAGAGAGCTGCTGGTGATCAAGTCAGGAGGCGGGAGAATCGAGGTTAACGGTAAAATCTATAGCATAAGTGGAGAGTATTCGATAGTTAGAATATCTGAAGACTCTGGAGATCTAAGGGTGAGAGTGCTGTGAAGTATGGGGTAGTTGATATCGGAGGTACAGGGGTTAAGATCAGTGTCTATAATGATGAATTTAGGAGAGTAGATCATACAAAGATAAGAATCCCAATAAAAACAGCTTCAGGAGATTCTATAGAGCATGATGCTATGAGAATTAGAGAGGCTTTATTCCACGGCTTTAGGTGGCTTAGAGAGCGTGAGGTCAGACTTGCTGGCATAGCCACCT
This sequence comes from Sulfolobales archaeon, assembly GCA_038881635.1. NCBI lineage: Archaea > Thermoproteati > Thermoproteota > Thermoprotei > Sulfolobales > Sulfolobales archaeon. The sequence goes on from JAVZPJ010000006.1 coordinate 60,763, forward strand.
ACAGGGCTTCAATACTGGCATGGGATCGAGAGGGAAATCCTCTAACTAATATTATCACATGGATGGACAGGAGAAGTAAGAGTATAATATTAAAACCATTATATAGGATGCTCAGGCATGTACCTCTCCTAAATAGGATACTCAGAGCTGACAGCCCAGCGGTTAGGATAAGATGGCTCCTAGACTCAAATCCTGATATTAGAATGAGAGTTGAGAGGGGAGAGGCTTATGTGGGGACTTTAAGCTCATACATAGCATACTTATTGTCATCAAGGTATATTAATGACGCTTCAAACGAGGCTCTCACGGGCCTAATAAACCCTAGGAGGTTTAAGAGGTTATGGCTAGTCTATGATGTGTTAGGAATACCTAGGTCTATTGATCCTGAGATTATAGATAATATTAGCTATATAGGCTCGGCTGAGGATGTAGATGTGGGTGTTCTCATAGCAGATCAGCAGGCTTCTATAATAGGATCCTCATGTCTTACCACGGAATGCCTTAAAATTACAGGGGGTACAGGGATCTTTGTTGACGCCGTTACCAGAGATCTCATCATGCCGGGAAAGGCTCTCATACCCCTGGTTGTCTATAGGTTTAGAGGGGAGACTCTCTATGCTATAGAGGGCTTCACTCCCTCAGGAGGATCTATTATAGAGTGGCTTGTAGGAGTAGGAATTCTAGGTAGTGTCGAGGATCTAGATAGGGTTATAGATGAGGCTAGAAACAGTGTTGTTTTCATACCATCACTCTCAGCACTAGACTACCCTAGTAGGAGAGGTGAAGCTACAGGCCTCATCTACAAACTCTCACACGATACCTCACGAAGTGATATTGTTAGAGGAGCTCTCGAAGGTATTATCCTAGTAGTGGCAAGCATCATTGATTCTGTGGAGAGAGCTGCTGGGAGGAGAGAGATAATAAGAGCTGATGGAGGGTTAAGTAACAGTATCTCGTATTTAAAGCTTCTAGCATCAGTATGCAACCGTAGAATAGAGAGGATTAGAGGAGTTGACGGGACTGGGAGAGGAGTAGCACTTCTCCTAGCGGTATATGACGGGAGGCTTAAAATAAGAGATTTAGAGAAGTTAAGTGATATAGACTATGTAGCTGAGCCTGGATATCTAGATTTAAAGATTGATACTAGTATGTGGAGGGAGGCTCTGGGTTGGGGTTCGAGGACTTCCTAAGAGACGTCACAGGCTCTCTGGGAGATGATATCATCTTAGCCGATATTGATAGGTACTCGAGAGACTGGTGGCCTCTAGCCATGCTCCTAGATAAGCTTAAAGCTTGGAGTGCTAGACCACTAGCAGTCTTAGCTCCGAGGAGTGTTTATGAGGTCTCGTATATTGTTAAGAAGGCTGGAGAACATGGTATATGTATCATACCACATGGTGGTGGTTCCAGTGTTACTGGAGCCTCAGCTCCTAGAAGTGAATGTATCATCCTAACCTTATCTAGGATGAGTAGGATTCTAGAATTTAACATAGATGATTCAACTGTAACTGTAGAGGCCGGTATCACTCTATCAGAGCTCGAGAACTGGCTGAACTCTAGAGGTTATACTATTAGACATGTGCCGCAATCATTTCACCTAGCCACTGTTGGAGGCTGCATAGCTACTCTATGCTCTGGCCAGTACAGCACAGGCTATGGAAGTATAGAGGATATTACCGTGAACCTAGAAGTTGTACTCCCATCAGGTGATATTATATGGACTAGAAGTATTACAACTCCTAGATCATCTATGGGTCCTGACTTAAAACACCTATTCATAGGCTCTGAGGGAGCCTATGGTATAGTGACTAAGGCTGTACTCAGAGTCCTTCCAATACCTAGACACAGGGTTGAGGCATCATTTGAGATCTCAAGCTTTGAGAAGGGGCTTAGCATTGTTAGAGAGTTGATTATTAGAGGTTTAACACCCGCACTAGCAAGATTATCAGATGATGTTGAGTCTACCATTAGGTTTGGGAGAGGGAAGCCTGTGCTACTGATAGTATACGAGTCTAGCTATGAAGATATACTAGACGTGCTATGGGGTAGAGCTAGAGAGATTATAGAATCTACTGGTGGAGAATACGTCGGAGACGAGCCCTATAAGAAGTGGCTCTCCTCAAGGTTCAACTACGAGGATGATATAAAGCTAATAGATTCTATGGGACTATGGTTTGAGACTCTAGACATTGCAGCCACATGGTCTAAACTTCCACAGGTATATAGGAATATCAAGAAAACCCTAGAAAAAGTTAGTGAGGGTCTTATAGTGATGACTCACGCATCACATTTCTACACTACTGGAGCAGCACTGTACTATACAATACTTTACAAGAGAGATCCAGATCTCTACTGGAGCATAGTAGAAGCATTTATGAAAGCTACACTAGAATCTGGAGCAACACTAAGCCATCACCATGGGGTTGGGTTGCTTAAGAGAAGATGGCTAAAAGTAGATCCCGGTCAATCAATGGTGATACTAAGCAGCATAAAGAAAGCCTTAGATCCTAAGAATATATTAAACTCTAACATAACGGCAGTACAATAGCCTAGTAGAGAGAAGCCTCACACTACCCCAGATACATACACATCCCATCTCACAGGGTTCAACCTTTATATGGTTTAACACATATCACCTTCTCCGGATCCTAGATGCCATCTATAGAAGATAGATGGGAGATCTAATGATAATACTGTTTGAGTAAATGTGTGTTAGAGTTGAACCTCTTCACAAGAGTAGTGAGGATAGAAGATTTGGCGAATACCTCTTCTAATCTTAGCGTGAGGATATATGTGTAGATAATAGATTCTATAAGCATGTGGGAAGAGATCGAGTTCTTTTTTCAACAGATCTTTAAACTGTTGCTACCAAGGTTACGTAACCCACTCTTTATTATCTTATAGCTGCTATAGTATCCTGGTGATATACCTGATAAGAGTGTCTACCAGTCAAATTAAGATTCTCCCTATATTAATTTTAACGCTATTAATAGTTGCAATACCAAGTGCTATGATAAATGCGAAGGCTGAGGATAAAACCTATGTGTGGGGCTTTCCAGGTACTGCGAGAGGGAATCTCAATCCTTTCACCGCAGCTGGCATTGATGCCACTATAACAGGTCTTCTATTTTCAACAATGCTTTTCTTCCTAGCTCCCAACGGATCTCTAATACCATGGGCTGCAAGTTCATGGGAGTTTAAATCTTCTGGAAATTATACTGAAGTGTACTTCCGTATAAGAGATAATGCTTTCTGGAGCAATGGAAAACCTCTTACAGCTGATGATTATATCTTTACTTGGAAGACATTGTATCTGCCTTTCAACAGAACACTTGATCCTCTTGGGATATGGAGGTATGTTGTAAGCGTAGATAAGATCGATGATAAAACCATTAGATTCACACTAAATAGAAATAATACCATGGTATTTGCTGGAATAAGCACGAGAATAGCAGTTCCAGCAGATGTGTGGAGTAGCATAGTAGCTAATATGAGCGAGAGTGACTTCTCAAGATTCGTAGTTAAACCAGGAGACCCTGCTCTTAGCGTCACTCTAGGACCTTTCACTCTAGAATACTACGATCCTCAAAGCCTAATCATCTTAAAAGCTAATCCTAGATTCTTCATGGGAGCTCCGAAGATAGACTACTTCAGAATAAGAATCTACACATCAACACAGGCACTTATACCAGCTATAATCAAAGGAGATATAGACTCAGCATATTTCTCTCCAACAGATGTACCTACAGTACTCGGAGTGCCAGGAATCAAAGTTGAGCCTATGCCATGGTCCAACAATATATTCTATCTCTGGACGAACAATCAAGTGTATCCGACAAACTTAAAAGAATTTAGAATAGCCCTCTCCCTCGCCATCAACAGAAGTGCTCTAGCAGAGAGAGCCGGAGCAGGATATGGAATTCCAAGATATAACTTCATACCACCCGTAGCAGAGAGCGCGTGGTTGAGTGAAAAAGCTAATGGAACCAATACCATGTATGATCCTAATAAAGCGAACGAAATACTAGACTCGCTAGGGTTTAAGAAGGGTGGTGATGGGATTAGGGTGACTCCTAATGGAACCAGACTCTCCTTCGAGCTTAATGTACCTTCTATAAGCGACTGGCTTACGGCGGCTCAGCTTATTGCATCAGATCTTCAGAAGATAGGTATTGAGGTTAATATAAGACTTGTAGCTCTCTCGACATATGTTGATATAAGAAATAGAGGTGCCTTCACGCTATTCTTCGGATCAAGAATATACAGTCTAATGATGGTTTTCGACCCCGCAGCATACCTATTCTATCCTGTCTTCCACACGAAATCCACAGCACCTATAGGTCAGCCGACGCCTGGGACTAACTGGGCTAGGGTTTCTGACCCTAATCTAGATAATCTCATAGATCAAGCCATGCAAACAGATGATCCAGTGATCTATAAGAGGGCTATAGATGAGATCCAAGAATATTTGCATGAGACAATGCCTATAATACCTCTCTACAGCATATATGATATCAAAGTCTATAGAGCAGATAGAATAGAAGGAATACAAACAGGACTTCAAACAGTAGACACACTACTATCTATTAGAGTGATATCAGCCGAGACACAGACACCACAACCTACACAGACACAAACAGCTACACAGACAGTGACAGCTACAGAAGTGGCAACCCAGGTTCAGACGCAGATAGTGACTGTTCCTCAGCAGGCTCCTCAGCAGGGCCTTGGAACTGATTTCATAATTCTCACAGTGATAGTAGTGCTCGTTATAGTTCTAGGATTATTAGCGCTCTTGAGGATGAAAAGGTAATGCAGGTATCCGCTAGATATATCGTTAAAAGAGGTTTCAACACGCTTATAGTGATCTTTGCCTCAATGATAATAGCTTTTTTAATCCCCAGAATAGCTCCCGGAGATCCTGTGGATCTTCTTCAGCAGACTTATGGTCTTTCAAACGAAGAAGCTGAGGCTATAAGAGAGAGACTAGGGCTTAGAGGAGGTCTTCTGGATCAGTTTACAACCTATTTCACACATCTTCTCAGAGGAGATCTAGGTGTTTCATATTCTTACAATATGAGACCTGTTATAGATGTTATTGGAATGGCTCTTCCATGGAGTCTCTTTCTACTCACATTATCTATATCTATCAGGGTTGTTCTAGGAGTATTATTAGGAATGATCTCAGCAGTTAAGCAGGGTAGCAAGCTAGACACATTTATATCAAGCTTCATGTCTCTGGTTCTCGCAACACCATATTTTCTCATAGCCTTATTCTTCCTCTACATATTCAGTGTCCAGCTCAGGATCTTCCCGTTGTCACATGCTTACAGCTATGAAGCAGCTTTAAAAGGCTTCTCTTTGGATTACATAGGAGATGTAATGTACCATGCAACACTACCCATGATAACTATAGTAGTTAACGGTCTTCCCAGCACTTATTATGTGATGAAGAACAACATGATACTACTGCTTAGAGAAGATTTCGTATCAGCTCTGAGAGCTATAGGATTAAGAGAGTCGAAAGTTATGAGGGCTGTAGCTAGAAACGCTATACTTCCTGTGGTCACTTCAACAGCCATATCCTTCGGATACATGGTAGTGGGTGCTGTGATAGCTGAGACCATATTCTCATATCCTGGCATGGGCTATGTATTCATAAATGCTATACTTAATAAAGACTACCCTCTCATACAGGGTGTATTCCTACTTCTGGCAATTACTATCTCTCTTGCTAATTTTATCTCAGACATACTCTACGCGATTCTAGATCCAAGAGTTAGACTCGGCTAGATCAGGTGGTTCTGTTGAGGTCAGGAATTGTATCCATCCTCATGAAATCCTGGATCACTGCTAGAGCTTACGTATTCTCAGACCCTAGAGGAGTAGCAGGTGTTACGATACTTGCCTCAATAATAATGCTAATTCCTTTAGCACCTCTTATAGTTAAAAATAATCCGAATGCTATAGTAGCTCAATCCTACGCCTCTCCAAGCCCGGATCTTCCTATGGGAGCAGATTACTTTGGAAGAGATATATTCTCAAGACTTATCATAGGAACAGGATACACTCTTCTTATCTCGCTCATAGCAGCCTCCCTAATAGTTGGGATAGGACTTTTCATAGGATCTCTGAGTGGCTATCTAGGAGGAGTTGTAGATGAGATATTCATGAGAATTACAGACATATTCCTACTCATACCAGCATTTTTCATATACCTAATAATATCAGCTTACATACCTCCTAGCAATACCACAGCCGCGATAATCCTAGGAGTCCTCTCATGGCCTACGACAGCGAGAATCATAAGATCACAGGTTATATCTCTCAAAGCATCAGGCTATGTAGAGGCTGCAAGAGCTGTAGGTGCTGGAACTTTCAGAATCATAGGAAGACATATAATACCTAACATGATACCTCTCATAGTAATATCGTTCATACAAGATCTAGTCTACGCAGTGCATGTCATAACAACTCTCATATTCCTAGGTCTTGGAGACATAAGACAGCCTACATGGGGTGAGACGCTCTACTGGGCTTTTAATACTGGAGCCCTCTACAGAGGTGCTTGGTGGGCTATGCTGTATCCTTCTCTATTCATAATATTATACAGCATTGCATTGATACTGATCAACGAATCTATAAACAAGAAGCTTAGAAGCATGTGAAAGATCTATATCTTCAAAACTTCTCTATAACTCTACACAGGTATCAGAGGCTTAAGTAGGGTTCGGGCTGGGATCTTATTATCTATAATATTATTCAAGGGCTAAGACTTATATTCATTCTTGGAGTATATATTAAGAAGGTTCAGAGGAATCTATATGAGGAAATTAAGAGATTTCGGAGCTGGAGAAAGAGTTCCTAACTACGTTTATGTAGTGATAGAGATCTCTCTTAATTCAGATGTGGAGTACGTCTATGATGAAGACCTAGATATGTTCAGGGTGGAGAGAGTTCTAGATCCTGAGATGAGATATCCTTTTAACAAGGGTTTTATCCCGGGAACATTAGATGTTAATGAGAAACCTCTTGGCGCTATAGTTCTCTCCAGCAGATCATTTATCCCAGGTTTTCTAGTCGAGGCTAGACCTATAGGCTTCATAGAATTAAGCTATGAAGAGGGTTTAGAGCATGTTATAATATCAGTTCCCAGGGAGAGAATAGATCCTCTCTATGCTAATGTGAAGAGCCTAGGTGAACTTTCTGAGCATATTAGATCCTCTATAGAGAATTTCTATGAGAAATACAAGAGATATAATCCTGAGAAGAGTTTTAAACTGAATAGATGGGGAGAGGTTGGAGAGGCTAGAGAGATAATTCTAGAATCTGTTAAGAGAGCTCTCTCGAGTAGAAATCAGAAGATCTGATCTTTTAAAAGATTTATCCTATAGAGACCAGGATCTTCAGTTGCCGATACTTGCTAAAGAATTTATGTAGAAGAGTAAGACTTATGAGCATTTGTTTTGATAGAATATGCTTAGTGATTGTATTTATAAGAGTTCTAAGATATTCTTCAGGGTGCTAGGCTCTTATGAGTGTAAGTATAGAAGAATTCAGAGATCTAGCGGAGAATTCATGTGTTGATGAGTATAAGGATTACATGATCTATATGGAGCTCTCTAGAATGCGTCTCCTCTCAGATCCTCTCAGAAGAAGTCTTTCTAGAATGGCTGAGCAGGAGAGAGCTCACTACGAGTTTTGGAAGAAGTACGCAGGCGAGTGCAAGATCAGATCTCTTAGACTTAAACTCGAGATCTTTCTTTTGAAGATCATGGTTCTTATAATGGGAGTGACATTCGTTGTAAAATCTCTCGAGAGACATGAGAAAGATGTTATAAAAACCTATGAGAGAGCTAGAGATCATATCAAAAAAGAAGATCTGCCAGAGTTCGAAAGGATCATAGGTGAAGAGAGAGATCATGAGGAGAATCTTCTACTAGAAGTACCTGAAGGAAGGATTAAATATATGAGCTTCACAGTTCTAGGACTCTCAGATGCTCTCATAGAAATCGCGGGAATCCATGCAGGAACTCTAGGAGTATACTCCAACACCTTCATGGCAGGACTTGCAGGACTTGTCGCAGGAGTGGCAGCATCGATAGCAATGGCATCAGCAGCATATGCTCAGGCAAAGCAGCTACCAGATGTTGGGAGAGCTGGTCTTGCATCGCTTTACACAGGGATCTCATATATGATCACAGCAGTTCTTCTAGCACTACCTTACTTCATGATACATGATATATTATTGGCGCTCTTCACATCTCTAGCTATATCAATAGGTATTCTAGCATACATATCTCTATACTCGATGATAATACTGGAGAGAAGCTTCACTAGAGAGCTTGCAGAGACAACTCTTATAATATTCGGAGCTACTGCAGTTCTGTATATCTTCGGAGAGTTTGTGAGAGGAATCCTAGGAATAACTATATGACATTATTCATCATCTTAGATTAGGTGTGGTTTGAAGAGATCTCTAGTGAGATATTGAAGAGGGTAGAGGTGTGGGATGATCAATATATTCACAGGATCTTCTTTTCCTTCTTAATATTTATAAGAGTATTTGAAGAGATTATCACAGGCTTGATTATGACTAGGATCAATATTTATATAGTTTCCTATGATAATGATGTTATTGAAGAGGTGGAGAGATCATTATCCGAGCTTGGTAGGATTATAACAAAGAGTAGAAGTAGAGTAGCTTCTCAGATTTATTTCTACAGAATGGATGTGGAAGATCCTTCTACTGTTGAGAGGTTTTTAAAAGATCTCGAAGATAGAGAGCTTATATCATGGTATAAGGTTGAGGTGACATTAGGTGAACAGCAGAAAAGCTGAGCTAGAACTAGGAGTTTTATATGATCCTCACGCGGTAGAAGAATGGGTTAAGAAGTTCTGGGAGGAGAATAAAATCTATGAGAAGCTAAAAGAACTAGGCAGGTCTAGAGATAAGAAGTTCTACTTCATAGACGGACCTCCTTATCCTAGCTCTCCATCTATCCATCCTGGTACTGCGTGGAATAAGATTTTAAAGGATTCGTTTCTGAGATACTGGAGATCTCAAGGATATAATGTTCATGATACACCGGGTTATGACATGCACGGGCTTCCTATAGAGTATCAGGTTGAGAAGCAGATTGGTGTGGGGAGTAAGAAGGATATATACACGAGTGTTGGTGTTGAGAGATTTGTGAAGATGTGCCGAGATTTTGTTCTTAGAAATGCTGAGAGTATGACAAGAATCTTCAGAGACCTAGGTGTTTTCATGGATTGGGAGAAGCCTTACATGACTATATCTAATGACTATATTGAGGAGGCTTGGAAGCTTATTAGGAAAGCTGAGGAGAAAGGACTTTTAGATAGAGAACTTAGAGTGGTTCACTGGTGTCCTAGATGTGAGACTGTTCTAGCAGATTATGAGGTTTCTCAGGAGTATAGAGATCTAGAGGATCCTTCTATATATGTTAAGATGCCTGTTAAAGGAAGAGAGAAAGAATACCTTGTTATATGGACTACAACACCTTGGACTCTGCCTGCTAATACTTTTATAATGGCTAGCTCTAGAGCTTATTATCTGAGAATTAAAACAGGTGATGAGATCCTTATAATAGCCGAGAATCTCTACAAACAGGTTCTAGAGAAAGCAAAGATAAGAGAGTACAGAGTTCTAGAGAGAATTCCTGGAAGCTCTCTAGAAGGTCTTGAATACACTCATCCTCTCAAGGATCTTGTCAGCATACAGAAGGAATTAGAAGAATATCATAGAGTTGTTCTAGCAGATGAGTATGTAAGTCTTAGCGAGGGTACAGGACTTGTTCACGCAGCTCCAGGTCATGGTGCTGAAGATTATGAGGTGGCTAGGAGGAGGAATATTCCAGTGTATTCATTAATAGATGATAACGGTAGATTCACTGCTGAGGCTGGAAAGTACGCCGGCATGTATGCTAGGGATGCTAACAGTGTTATCATAGAAGATCTGAAGATCAGAGGAGCTCTACTTCACGAAGAGAAAGTTATCCATAGATATCCTGTTTGCTGGAGGTGTAAAACCCCTCTACTTCTGAGAGCCACGTATCAGTGGATTATAAGGGTTTCAAAGCTTAGGAGTAAGATGATCGAGGAGACTTCAAAGATCAGGTGGATACCTAAGTGGGCTATGGATAGAACTCAGTCTATTCTTGAAAATCTTCAGGACTGGGTTATATCTAGGCAGAGGTTCTGGGGAACTCCTCTGCCTATATGGATTTGCACTTCATGCGGTTATAGAATCGTGATCGGAGGAGTTGATGATCTGAAGAAGTATGATGCCAGCGAGATTCCTGAAGATCTCCACAGACCCTGGATTGATAGAGTCACTCTAAGATGTCCTAGATGTGGTGGTGTTGCTAGAAGAGTTGAAGATGTAGCAGATGTATGGCTTGATTCAGGAGTTTCATTCTATGCATCATTAGGCAGGGGAGGTCATGATATCTTCGAGAAAGAAATTGGAGAGATCGATATGATCGTAGAAGGACATGATCAGACTAGAGGATGGTTCTTCAGCACTATAAGATCAGGGTTGATACTATTCGATAGAAAACCTGTGAAGACTATCATCGCTCATGGATTCATGCTCGATGAGAAAGGTAGAGAGATGCATAAATCTCTAGGGAACTTCATCGAGGTTCCAGTAATAATAGAGAGGATCGGAAGAGATCCGTTCAGATTATTCCTTCTCTCAAACACTTTGTGGGAGGACATGAGATTCAGTCTCGACAAAGCTGGAGAGATGATCAGAGTACTTAATATTGTTTGGAATGTCTTTGCCTTTGCGAAGACATACATGACTCTAGATAGATTCACCTATAGAGAGGATTTGATAGATGAGCTCTACAATGAGAAGATACTGAGAAAAGAGGATCTATGGCTTCTCTCGAGATTATATCAGGTTGAAGTAGAGGTGACTAATTCTATGAATAACTACAGAGTTCATGAAGCTGTTAATAGATTGATAGACTTCATTGTTGAAGATGTCTCGAGATGGTATCTTAGAATAGTTAGGAGGAGGGTTTGGAGTGAGATTGAAAGCCCTGACAAAACAGCTGTCTATCTAGTTCTCTTCAAGACATTGAAAGACTGGCTTAAGATGATCAATCCCATAACACCTCACCTAGCCGAGTTTCTACATCAGAAATTCATAAGATCTGTAGATCCGAAGGCTGAGGAGAGTATAAACTTTAGCAATTGGCCTGATCCAGATGAGATCGCGAAATTCTATGATCCTCTTCTTCTCCAGGCTTTCTCAGCTGCCAGAGAGGTTCACGAACTGGTTTCCAAGGCTAGAATGAAGGCAGGGATCAAGCTTAGAAGACCTGTCTCCAGATGTTCTGTGATTCTCAGAGATAAGAGCAAGGCTGAGGCTGTATCTCTAGTTTCCGAAATACTAGCAGAGCTTCTAAACTGTAAAGAGTTTCATGTTTCTAGTGATGAGAGTGAGCTGGCTAGATATGTTAGAAAAATTGCGAAGCCTGTAATAAGTGTTCTAGGTAGAGAGTTTAGAAGTATGGCTCCTATGATTGCTGAGTATATTGAGAGAGAATCTGAGAAGATAGCTTCAGATCTTGAGATGAAAGATTTTATAGATATAGATCTTGAGGGGAGAAGCTTTAGAATCAGAAGAGATCATGTCTCTATAGAGATTTCCCCGATAGAAGGTTTCATAGTTGCATCAGATGATCTTGGGCATGCGATAATTGATACAAGGATCTCAGAGGATATGGCTGCAGAAGGTTTTGCAAGAGAGATTGTAAGAAGGATTCAGGTTATGAGGAAGGAGATGAATCTAAACCTTCTCGATGTGATCGAAGTATCTATATACGTTGAAAGTGATGAAGCTAGGAGATTTATAGAGAAAACCATAAGTTATATAGCTAACGAGATTAGAGGTAGAAATATCGCTCTTGTTAATTCCGCTGAAGAGGTTTCAGGAGATCATGTTCGTGAATGGGATATAGATGGAGAGAGAACAGTTATAGGCATTAGAAGAGGTAGCTAGACTGGGAGAGCTATAGATCTGATCCCGAGTCTTTTCTTAACTTCTCTCGCAAATTTTCTCCCATTTTCACCGCTTCTAAAGCTGTCAATTATAACCATCTTAGGTCTTGCCATGTCTATGTAGTCTATAAGCTCGTGAAAATCTGCGTGATCGCTGAAGGAGAATATATAACTTCTATCATCTATAGATCTGTATAGAGATTCAAAGAGCCAGCCTGATAAGTATATTACACTAGGTCTCAGATGAGTGTTGAAATAACTTCTTCTCATAATACTTCTAACACCTGACATAGGATGGGTGAAGTAGATATACCATCCCTCTCTATAGATCTCTTCAGCTTCTCTACTGTTCTCATGAATGACTTCTCCGATTCTAAGACCGTGTTTCTCAGCGATCTTAGATATCTTGTATACTTTTTCAGGAGCTATGAAAGGAGCTGTAACTCCTCCGCTTCTAAGGAGATCCATGACCTCCTGCTGCTTGCCATAGTATGCTGATATATAGACAGGACCTTTAGAGAGAAGGTGGATGACCAGATCTATGAGTGCTTCACCCGCTATATCTTTAAATCTTCTCACATAAGCTGGGCTGCCGTAAGTAGCTTCGGTGATAACTATATCAGCTCCTGAAATTATCTTGGTTCCTCTCCCAGGATCTTTGAAATCTCCTGTGTATACTATCGTGCCAGCTCTAGGACTGCTGTAAACAAGTTGTGCGGATCCTAGTATATGTCTTGCTTCTACTATCTCTATACAATCATCATCTATACAGATCCTATCTCCATAATTCATAGGATTTCTAAGATATCTAGGCACTCCATCTTCTAAGACTTCAAGTATTTCAAATGTTGCTTTATGAGCGTATATGATTTGACTGCTTCTTATGGAAAGCCCTAGATCTAGAGTGTGATCGCTGTGAGCATGAGATATGAATCTATACTTGGTATTCTCAAATCCATCTGCAACTATCTTATTATTTATCACAACACCTCCTCTGCTATTTATATGAGCAGGGATCTCCTGGAGCGGCATTAGTTCTCTAGATAACTATGCTTCTGAACATATATTTTTATCCATACCTAGAATTAATTCGATGATGAGAAGCAGTCAAAGCGATCTGTGAGCTGGAAGAGCCGAGCTGAGATTCTTTTGATAGAGATTCTCAAGGTATTATAGGTCTAGAGATAAATCTTCTAATAACCCTTTAAATATAGAGGTACTGGTGTCTTTAATGGTCTTGATCCGAAGCATCACACTTCACATACCTGAGATATCTGGAGAGAGTGTGGCTATGTATAAAGAGGTTTTAGATAGATTTGTAGAAAAGATCTCTTTATATGGTTATAATGTTTGGAGCAGAAGAATCTCTCTTCCTCCTCTAGAATCTAATCCTCTCAAGGTATGCGATGAACTTAGCATACCTTCTTCTAGGTTTTCGAATGTTTTTATAGCTGCTTTCAACATAGATCTTGAGAAGATTCCTAATGTTTCTGCAAAAGACCTAGTATCATGTATGATAGCAATGCCAAATACATTCAGTTCTCTAGTTATAAGAGATGGCGATCGTGAGATAGTATTTCTAGAGGAATTCTACAGCTATGGAGCTCCTGAGATATTCACAAGATTCGCTGGAGTACTCGGAGGATGGGTTTTAACACCTTATTTTCCTGCGAGTGCTTCCATAGTTGAAGAACCTACTATAACGATCTCTCTTAGATACGTAGATCTCTTCGATAAAGCCTTTACATCTAGAGAAGAGTATAAGAACCTGATCAAATGGCTTTCAAAACTCTATAGATTATCTCTGGAAATATCTGAAGAAATAGGAATCAGGATAGGAGGCATAGATCTCTCTCTATCACCCTGGATGAGCGAGAGCGTAGGTGATCTTATCGAGAGATACTCAGGTTCGAGAATAGGAGAGCCGGGTTCTGCAAGAGTTATACTAGATATGAATAGGTTTATAACGAGAATTGCAGAGGATTCTGGAGTTAAGACCACGGGTTTTAATGAGGTAATGCTACCACTAGAAGAAGATGATCTTCTGAAGAAGAGAGCTTCTCGGAAAGAGATTACTCTCACAACACTTCTAAGACTCACTCCATACTGCATAGCAGGGGTTGACATGATCGTGGTTTCTAGGAGAAGGCTTAGCATAAGAAATCTAGTTAGAGATCTCATGGCATCATACGAGGTCAAAAGAAAGAAGATAGGCTTTAGAATCATACCTGTAGATAGAGAACCTGGAGAGAAACTAGATCTAGGTAGATTCGGAGAGGCAACAGTGGTAGACATATGATCACATGTTATGAGATGTCAGAGGGCGTTTTTCAATCATTCTCTCATAGCTTTTAACCTTCATCATCCATAGAAGATCCTAGGCTCAAGATTTTTAAGTTTTAAAGATACAGAGCTTGTAAAAACGGTGTGATTATATTGAGTAACGAGGCTGTTGATATAGTGAGATCTTTTGTAGAAGGATTTATAGGAGGTCTGGGGAGTCTGAAAGGTTCTATAGCTCTGGCAGGTCTTGTGATGGTGGTGATAGTAGCGGTTGCTTATGGCATCTACGGAGGCTATAAATTCGTTAAATTCACTCTCAGGCTAAGACCTCACGAGTTCGCACTAATATTCCTCGCTGTAGGTCTGGCTCTCATAGTGATAAGCATATTAATTCCCTGAGGATCTTTTTAAGGTAGTCATGCTACTATATCTCACCAGATCTTTATAACAGATCCTTGGTAGAGAGCTTCATCTCCTAGAAAACTTTCTATTCGCAGAAGCTCGTTATACTTGGCAACTCTCTCAGATCTTGCAGGAGCTCCTGTTTTGATAAAATCAGTCTCCAGACCTACCGCTAGGTGTGAGAGTACGTTATCTTCTGTATCACCACTTCTATGACTCATTATAGTGTAGAGCCTGCTTCTTCTAGCTAGATCCACGAATTCTCTTGTTTCAGTGAATGTGCCTACCTGGTTTACTTTTACAAGAGCTGCTGTCACAGATCTCTTTTCAATACTTTTCTCAAGCCTTTTAACATTCGTAGAAAGATGATCGTCTCCTACTACGAGTGTTTTCTTCAGAGATGAAACAAGTTTTGAGAAGTATTCTATGCTCTCCTCATGGAAGGGGTCTTCTATGGAGAGAAGCTTATATCTATCAGATAGATCTAGGTAGAATTCTAATAATTCCTCAGGCTCGAACTCTCTACCATCAATCTTGTACCTACCACTCTCCTCATCATAGAATTGAGATGCAGCCGCATCAATAGATATGAAAACCTCCTCACCAAAAGAGTATTTTGTTTTCTCAACAGCTTCTTTTAATACCTGAAGAGCTTCTTCAACTCTACTCATAGGAGGCGCATATCCTCCTTCATCACCTACGTTGACAGCGTTAATCCCATATCTGCTCTTAAGAATATCCTTGAGATTCTTATAGATCTCTACACCAGCTCTCAAAGCTCTGGAGAAGCTCTCAAATTTTAGAGGTACTATCATGAACTCTTGAAAAGCCAGATTATTTCCGGCGTGAACACCTCCATTTACTATATTCATCATAGGTATAGGAATCTTAATAGCCTTGATCCCTCCAACGTATCTGAAGACAGGAACTCTATATGTATCGGCTGCAGCTTTCAAAACTGCTAGGCTTACCGCTGTTGTTGTGTTGCCTCCTATTCTAGATTTATTGGGGGTTCCATCTATTTCTATGAGGATCCTATCAATATACCTCTGTCTACGACTGTCTAATCCTATGAGAGCTTGAGATATAGTGTTTCTAACTATATCAACAGCTCTATACACGGATCTTCCTCTGAAAACATTGGGATCGTTGTCTCGGAGTTCCACAGCTTCGTGAATACTCTTAGAAGCTCCTGCAGGAGCGATCGCTCTTCCAGATCCTCCGTATGTTCTCACACTAACCTCTATCGTGGGATCTCCTCTTGAATCTAGTACTTGTATCGCGTCTACAGAAATTATTCTGAAGAGATTCTCCTCCACAATGTCCACCTCATCCGATATATTATCCTTCTCATTATAAAAACTTACGAGTGTAAATGAACGGTGTGGAGACAGCATATCTGTATCCTATACTTCTCTCTCTATTATACCCTCTGCTTAAGATCTTCTACTACAAGAAGGTTAAGGAGAGAAGCTTCTCGCTAGTATACTCTCTAGCAATATTCCTCCCAATATATGTAGATCTGGCTTTGAGAATTCTAGAGAGAATAGACATAACAATATTACTCATAGCATCTATAGCGATCAACTATATACTGCTTAAAACCAGTTCAATAAGCTTTAGCAAACCTCTAAACATAAGAGATCTAACTCCTCTACTCTCGGTAGCAGGGATATACATAGTACGAAATCTGCTAGGCTAGAATGAAATGTTTATACCCTGAGAGGCATATTATAAAGAGGATGATGATGTGGGCAGCCAGTGAAAGATGATCTAATCTTAGCTCACACTGACACCACATAGATAGGAGAATATCTGGATAGTTATCCTCGAGAGATCTTAGGAGAGCCGTTGATTTAAGAATTTAAGCTTAAACACAATATCTATTCAGTGGCTGGGCCCGTAGCTCAGCATGGTAGAGCGGCGGGCTTTTAACCCGTAGGCCAGGTAATGGGCGGAAGTCCCGGGTTCAAATCCCGGCGGGCCCGCCACATCATGAGATCTTATTCAGGTTCGCTTGGTCCTATGTTTAGCTCTTGGTGGTTTGGATAGAACTTATAATAGGTTCTGAGGCTTGGAATCTGCTCATAAGATTTTACGGGCTACGATTACTTGTCTCGAGATCCTGGATCAGCTCTTGCCAGCTCGAGTTAAAATACTATTATTCTAAGGTTTTCTCTTGAAGTTTTTCTCTATGAGATCTGAGACATTCTTTATCTTTAATGCTAGTGGGTGTATGTAGAATCTTATTATATTCATATATCTTGGGAGCTGTCTTATGATGCTACCTTCATACTCGTAGATCTTCTTCTCAACATCTTCTCTAGTGATCACTGTTATAGCATCATCTCTTCTGTAGATTGATATATTCTCTATAACAGGTAGATAGTAGATCGAGCTTATACCACTTCTACTTAGCAGATATGATACTTCTTTTACTTTCTCAACTTCTTCTCTCTCTTCACCATTATCTCCTATAGGCTCGTCTGATAGTATTATCTTGTTATAGACAGCCTTGTAACCTCTTCTGAAGAGTAGCATGTCTGCTAACTCTCTAGTCTCTTTGCTAACCTGAGGATCTCTTGCTACATCTATTATCTTTGACACGAGCATGCTATCATCAAAATACTTGTAGAATCCTTCAGAGATCATCTTTCTTATAAATCCTAGATCTCTATAGCCACTCAGATCAGGTCTCTCCCTGGTGATCCTATCCCAGAGCTTTACCAGCATCAGCTCGTAACCGTGAACAGTTTTATGATAGTAGACAGCTCTATACATGTGAAGTCTTGCCAGATAGAAGTTTTCAACAGCTATAAGACCTTTCTCGTCTATCGCAAGTTTTTTATTTCTATCAATTCTCAGAGTACTCATGATCCTCTTGAGATCGATGCTTCCATATATAACTCCCGTATGTAATGAATCTCTTACAAGGTAGTCAAGCCTGTCAACATCTAGATCTGATGATAGAAGAGAGTTCACAAGAGAATCTCTATGTTTTCCCTCTATAATTCTCGCAACCTCATCGGGGTTGAAACCCTCGCTCTTAAGAAGATCCTTTAACTCTGGATCTTCTCTTACAACTATTGAAGACATATGCTCATGATCAAGTTTCTCCCCGGATGAGAGTATTATATTCATATAGAAGGTTTCGAGAGCGTGACTGTAGGGGAGATGTCCTATATCATGAAGCAGTGCTGCCAAGTATAGGAGAGGTATGTTGTCAGGTTCTATATACTCTCTGAGAATCCCGCTCACAAGTTTCATCAGATGATATACTCCAAGACTATGACTAAATCTCGTATGAGTAGCTCCGGGATATACATATTCAGCTACTCCTAACTGCTTTACTCTTCTAAGTCTCTGATATATGGGTAGAGATACTATTTTAAGTGCTAGAGGATCGAGCTCTATATACCCGTGAACCTCATCGAAAACCCTCTTAACATCGCTCCCCATGCAAATCCCTCATCTCTCTAACATAAGAGATTACACTAGGAAGATTAAAATAGTACTAGTAATACTGCTACAATTCTAAGCTTTCGTGAAGCTTTCTCGAGATTCACGTCTGTTCATATTTAGAATGCTATCTATGAAAGACTGAGAGTTATAGCGATACTCTAGAGCTCTATGCTGAGACTCTTCCCAAGACATTTCAGGGTGTGAGGTAGAGAATGAGATTATAAACCTGTATAAGATCTGAACCTCTCTTGGGAAAATATTTTTTCTAGGAAGATCATATATCTAGTGAGGCGGTATATGAGGAGAAGCAGTATTCTCAGAGAAATAGCATCTCATGTATTAGGTGAAGAGCTGGGTAGGAGGGTCTGGAAGAGGATTGATATTATAGGTGATATAGCTGTTATTAGAAAACCTTATGATGTAGATATAGATTCTATGAGGGTTATTGCTGAGAAGCTCTTAGAAAGACTTAGATACATAAGATCTGTATGGCTGGATCTGGGCGGTGTTGAAGATGTGAAGAGAACCAGGAATCTAGTGTGGCTTGCGGGAGAAAAGAGATCAGAGACATTATATAGGGAGTATGGATGCATCTTCAAACTAGATATAACCAGAGTCTATATATCTCCTAGACTGAGTTATGAGCATATGAGAATAGCTAGAATGGTTAGAGAAGGTGAGTTTATTATAAACATGTTTGCTGGGGTGGGAGGGTTCTCCATAGTTATAGCGAGATATTCAAGACCTAGGAAGATTATCTCTATAGATATAAATGAAGATGCCTACAGATACATGCTGGAGAACGTGAGATTGAATAAAGTTGAAGGCATTGTCGAACCTGTTCTAGGAGATGCTCTTCAAGTGATTAGAAGTTATAGAGATAGCTCTGACAGAGTTCTAATACCACTACCAGCTCTAGCTCTTGAATCTCTAGAACCAGCTGTGGAGTCTCTCAGGGGTGAGGGTTTCATCCATTCCTATGATTTTATAGATGCTGAGAATAGAAGAGAAGCTTTAGAGAGGTCTGCAGAGATCTATTCTAGAGAGATTGAGAGATTAGATCTTGTCTCGGAATTTAAGATAATTGGTAGCAGGATTGTGAGAAGTGTAGGGCCTAAGAGATATCAGGTGGTGCATGATATTTGGGTGAGGAAGATCTCTTAATTAGAAGCAGTTCTGTGAAGCCTGTCTATGGAATGGCTTTCTTCAATATAGCGCCAAGGTCTTTAGATTACTACATGATATTTGAATATGAAGATCCTCTTGAGTATTATAGAGAGATTGTAAGTGATGAGAAGCTCTATCAATCAGAGATCATGAGACTTGCTGAGAACATGCAAGATCTTCTGGATCAAGAGGTTGTAAGATTTAATAGAGAGATTATAAGACCGGAGGTGAGGTTTGTAGACATAGGATTTAAAGAGAGATATAAGAAGCCCTACATACTATTCAGAGTATCCTGTGATATTAGAGTGGTTAGTGGAAGGAATGAGTATGAGAATATATATGAGAGCACTACAGCACCCTACGACTATGCCTCATACTGGTCTCTTCCCAGAGGAGCTAAGGTGGCGGAGGTTGTGATGGACGGGCTGTGGGAGGTTGAAGAGGAGAATATAGTTGTTTACGTGAGTAGAGGAGAGAGAATTAAAGGGTATGAGAAGATTGTGTTCTACATATAGCTTCCTGTTCAGAGATCATACTCATACTATTAATAGGATTCGGGTTTTTAGCTCATAATCTTTTTCCTGTAGTGAAATATATTAGTGGATGATTAGTGTGCAAACTACGTATTCTATGCTTGTAGAGGATCTAGAGAGCTTCATTGAGAATTCTGAAGATATGTATCAAGCCTTAGAAGAGATGAAACTCTCAGGAGTAAATACTTTATATATCCTGTTGGTAGTCGTGGGAGAAGATGAGGATCGGAATAATCTCGTGTTGTTCGTAAATCTGAATCCTTATACCGAGGATGTGTATAGTGCTGGTGTTATGATTCCTGTGGGATGTGATTCTGAGAGTAGTAGCAGGATTTCTATTGATGAGATAAGAGATCTAGCTCTTAGAATAGGAGGTTATGTGATTAGTTTTCATAATTGCACTCTTATCTTTAGAGATATAGATATTAGAGAGAGCTTGAGAGAGCAGATTACCGAGACTTTCAGAAGACTTCTGAATAGAGATGTTGAGAGAGTTAGAATCATGCATTATGCCTATGATTTATTAGAGGAGGTTGGCCATATATCTGAGATGGGGTAGGATGCTCTAGAGCTCGTGTTAAGAGTGGTATAGATATGACAAGAATTATCCTGAAAACAAGTAGATGGCTTGACGATGAGGAATTTAGAGAGATGCTTAAGATAAGTGATTACATAGGCTGGAGTGGTGGTGTAGCAGAGTTTCAGTTCAATCCGTTGAAGGCTGTTAAGAATGGTTTTAACGAGGATGAGGTTATAGATCTTCTTAGAGAATTGAATGTAGAGATATCTGAGAGAGAAGTTGAGATTCTTAGAGAGAGTATGAGAAGAGAGATTGAAAGATCTAGTGTGAAGGTAGAGTTAAACTATGCAAATGGTTTCATCATTATAAAACCTGACAGATATCTAGGCCAGAGTCTTGGAGATATAAGAGATCTTCTGTTCTATGATAGAGATGAGAAGATCTTCAAGACATATCCTATGTACTATGAGAGGATAGTAGAGTTCATGAGATCAAATGGTTATACTATTCATGATAAGACAGGATTTACAGAGAGAATGCTCCCAGTAAAACCCAAGCTTAGGATAAGCTTGAGAGATTATCAGAAGGAGGCGTTAGAGACCTGGGTAGGGAGAAAATTCAGAGGTATAATCGCTCTTCCAACAGGATCTGGTAAGACCGTGGTAGGCGTGTCAGCCGTAGCCGAGCTGGGTATGTGGACTCTCGTTGTCGCCTTCACAAGAGAACAGATTAAGCAGTGGAGAGAGCATTTCATCAGAGCTCTCAGTCTTAATCCTCATGATGTGGGTGTGTTCTATGGTGAGGAGAAGATCATAGCACCTATAACTATCACAACCTATCAGACTGCTTTCAGACATGTTGAAAAGCTCTCACCTTTCTTCCCCCTCCTGATAGTAGATGAATGTCATCATCTTCCGGCAGATAAGTTCCGTAAGATAGCACTTCACATGTTCTCGCCATATAGATTAGGGCTTTCAGCAACGCCTTATAGAGAAGATGGAAGACATGAAGAGCTTTTTCCAATGCTTGGTGGTGTTATCTATAGTAAGAGTGCTAGAGAACTTGCTGAGAAAGGCTATCTAGCATCTTTCACTGTGAAAGTTGTTAAAGTTCCTCTAACTCCTGAAGAGATGAAGTTGTATAAGGATCTTAGGAGCAGATATGAAGCTCTCTCAGGAGGATTAAGTTTTCAGGAGCTTGTTGCAAGAGCTAGAAAAGGTGATCAGAATGCTATAGAGGCTTTAAGAATTAGAACTCAGTATAGACTTCTAGTTCACATGTCTAGAGAGAAGATCGAGGCTTTGAGAAAGATCGTGAGCGAAGAACTGGAGAAGGGGTCTAAGATCATTATATTTACTCAGTATGTTGAACAAGCTGAAGAGATAGGAAGAATTCTGGGAGCTCCCGTGATCACTGGAGATACAGAGCCTAGTACTAGAAAGAAGAATTTCGAGTTGTTCAGGTCGGGGTATTATAGGGTTCTAGTTATAACTAGCGTAGGTGATGAAGGTATTGATATTCCCGATGCTAATGTAGGGATCATAGTAGCAGGCACGGGTTCTAAGAGACAGTTTATACAGAGACTTGGAAGACTTCTAAGACCTATGGAGGGTAAGGAGGCTGTTCTCTACGAGATCATCGCTAAGGATACATTCGAAGAATTTGAATCTAGACGTAGGAGAAGTGCTCTTAGAGAAGATATGCTCTAGCCTTGCATAGATATGTATCTGTCTTCTGGGTGTAGAGAAAATTATTTAAGCCTCACTATATCAAATTTAAATTAGTTGAGTAGGATGCCGAGGCCAGCGTACAGGTCTAGATCTTATAAGAGGGTTAAAGTTAGAATCCCATCAGGTGTCTCAAAGATTCATTATGTTAGGAGGAAGAACTTCACACCCAGGTGTGCTAGATGTGGAGCTATTCTAGGTGGGATGCCTAGAAGATCTTCTGAGTATAGGAAGCTTCCGAAGAGTTTGAAAAGACCTGAGAGAATCTTCGGAGGGATTCTATGTCACAGATGTTTAGAGGAGATTCTGAGGGAAAGAGTGAGAGCTCTAAGTATTCAGGCTTAGGCTTCTCCGGAGGAAGAGGATTAGTAGTAGTAATAAGCGGACCTCCTGGATCTGGTAAGTCTACCCTGGCTAGGGGTATTGCCAGGATTTTTAATCTTAGATATCATTCAACTGGTGAGATTTTTAGAAGAATTGCTAGAGAGAAGGGTCTTGACGTAGCTTCTCTAGATGAGCTTGCTAGAATGAATCCATCTATAGATCTTGAGATAGATAGGATTGCTCGTGAAGAAGCTTTGAAAGGAGATGTGGTTATAGATGCTCATATAGGAGGATGGCTTCTAAGAGATCTAAGCGATCTATCTATATATGTTACGGCATCACTTGGTAAAAGAGCTGAGAGGATTTCAAGGAGAGATGGAAAGAGTTTAGAGGATTCTATGAGAGAGATTAGTTCTCGTGAGGATTCTATGAAGGAGAGATTTAAGAGATTCTATAATATTGATATGAACGATCTGAGTGTATTCGATCTTATTATAAATACTGATAGAATAGATGAAGAGACAGCTCTTGAGATAGCTATAGCTGCTGTGAAGATGATTATTAATAAGAAGATGAGATAGATTGAGGTATGAGAATTTATACTGGTAATGAAGAGCTGGATAGCATTCTAGAGAGAAAAGATGGTTTCATCATAGTATATGGAGAGCCGGGGTCTGGGAAGACTAATCTTATTGCTAAGATCCTTAGAGAGTGTGCTTCTAGAGGTGTTGAGACAATATATATATCGACTGAGGGGAGTGTTAATGTGTATAGAGTTGTTGAGGTAGTCGGAGGATTTGAAGATAGGATATTAATTTCCTCGGTTTACAGCTTGAGCGAGCTTCTCCTAGCCCTACTGAGATCTATTGAGCTTATGAGAGGAGTTATCGCTATAGATTCTATAAACTACCTCTATAGAATTGAGGGAGGCTATAGTTATAGGTCTAATGAGGTATTTCTTTCAATACTAGGTCTAATAAGATATGTATCGAGAACTCGAGGGATTAAGTTCCTTGCATCAGCTCAGATCAGAGAGGTTGAAGGAGTTACAGAGCTTTCGGGAAGAGATCTTATAGAGTTCTTCAAGCCTTACATGATTCGTTCGAGGAAGATCTCCTATAACTTGTTTGAATTGTATTTAGAGGATGAAGATAGAAGATTCAGATATTCATTGAAAGAAGGAGACCTAATATGGATCCGGTAGAAGAGTTCTTGAGAATAATAGCATACACCTTATATGCATACGCTCCTGCTATGGCTTCCAACGGAGCTCCTGTACTACTTCTGAGAGGAAGACCCATAGACATGGGTTGTAGATTCATTGATGGGAAAAGGATCTTCGGAGATGGAAAGACGTTTGAAGGTATGATTCTCTTTCTCATATTCGGAACAGCTGTAGGAGGTATATATGCTTCATACACTCAAAACATATATAACCTGCTCTATGGATTTCTCTCCGGTTTCGGAGCATTTCTAGGAGATCTCATTGGAGCTTTTATAAAAAGAAGACTTGATATACCAAGAGGAGAACCGGCTCCAATACTAGATCAAACAGGTTTCCTAGTGATTGCAACACTCATCATAAAAATCTCGGGTGTGGAGAAGCTCGTGGGATTCTACATAGATCTTAGGATATTCATAGCAGGAGTACTTCTCGTGCTAATACTTCACATCGCAACAAACTATGGAGCATACAAGCTAGGACTTAAAAAAGTACCCTACTAGAGATATCTCCTTCTCTCTACAAGATCTAAGATTCGATCACTTTATCTATTTTATTTTCCGAAGATTTT
>JAVZPJ010000007.1:0-2562 GCA_038881635.1 Sulfolobales archaeon
ATACCCATAGTATCCCGGACCCCTGTCATCTCCTGTAGGATCGCTGACACTGATCACAGGCTG
Organism: Sulfolobales archaeon; assembly: GCA_038881635.1. Taxonomy (NCBI): domain Archaea; kingdom Thermoproteati; phylum Thermoproteota; class Thermoprotei; order Sulfolobales; species Sulfolobales archaeon. Next base: position 64 of record JAVZPJ010000007.1, read on the forward strand.
TTCAGCTTTTGTAATAATGGTCAGAGGTGTTATAGCATATATTGAGATTGTGAAGATTAGAATGGCTAGAAATAGATAGGATCTTCTGATATTCATAATAATATCATCCTCGAAAGAATATTAACTTATCAGCCTAATATGTGTTTTATGATTCCTATGTTTTAAGGAGAATTAGTATAGGTATCTGATTTTATCTCCTTTAATATGTAATATTCTTTCTCCTCTTCTAAGATTCACTATAATATGAGATCTTGGAATGTTCAGTCTTAGGATTTTCATGGTTTTCATAGGTATGATCATCTTATGCCTACTTCTGTCTCTGGTCACTACCGTGAGTATCCTCTCTCCTTCTGGTAGGTATCTTAGTAATGCTATGCTATCTCTATCTATAGCTTGGAATCTTGTGAATCCTGTTCTAAGAGCTTTAAATGATCTTCTTATTCTAGCTAGATTTCTTATATGCTCTAGAAGAATCTTATTCCATCTATTCTCATCCCAGAGCATATATCTCCTATTATCAGGATCTCCTCCTCCTTCTAATCCTATCTCATCTCCATAATATATGGCAGGGCTACCTGGTAGGGTGAATAGTATAGTGTACATGTTGATAAGAATCCTGAGATCTCCTCCTGCTAAAGTGAAGATTCTCGGAGTATCATGACTTCCAAGGAGATTATAGAGAGAGTTTACAGCGTAATATGGCTGAGACACATACTGAGATCCTATGATGTATATGAATTGATAAGCATCAATACTTCTATACAGGAGAAAGTTTAGAATAGCATTTCTCAACTCGTAGTTCATGGCAGAGTCTGCTATAACTCCCATAGGATAGTATCTGAGTTCTCCCATGAGCTCTATAATGAAGATCCTCTCATCACCTTCGAACTCTTTTAAAGCTCTATACATCTTCTTAAGAGATTCATCTGGTATTCCATGTCCTACATCAATTCTAAAACCATCTACTCCAAGCGAAGACCAGTATCTTATTATATCTATGAAGAATTCTGAAACTTTCGGATTAAAATGATCCCATCTAACCATAGACCAAGATCCTAGGAAAGATTCGTAGAAAGGCTTCATATCTGTAGGTGGTTTTCTACATCTGCTCTCTATATATTCTCGAAACCTCTTCATATAATCCTGTTCTAGAGATCCAGGATCTTTTAATAATTTGAACATTCTCTTCATCTCAGGATCTCCTTCCAGAGCTTTTACAAAGTACTGGGAGCATGGTGAAGCATGATATGGTACTAGATCTAGAACTACTCTGATCCCTCTCTCATGAGCTTCTCTAACAAGATTTTTAAAGTCCTCTAGATCTCCGAGATATCCATCCACTGATCTATAGTCTATAACATCATATCTATGGTATGAGGGTGAGGGATGTATAGGATTCAGGTATATAGCATCAACTCCTAGACTTCTTACGTAGTTCAATCTCTCTATAATACCTCTGAGATCTCCTCCTATAAAACCTCTCTCTCTAGGTATCTTCTCGGGAGATATCTTGTCAGGAGGATCATTACTAGGATCTGCGTTATAAAAGCTGTCAGGAAAGATCTGATAGTATACTGAACCGATCCACCAAAGCTCTCTATCTACACCAGCTATCTTCTCTATTTCAAAGAATTTCTCAGAATAGATCCCGTCTACACCGTATAGAACCTCTTCACCTCTAAGATTCAGCTTGAATCTATATCTATCAAAGTTTCTCCTGATAACAGCCTCATAATATGAATAGTATTTATCCTCATACACCTTCTCCATATCATAACACCTCCTACCCCAGCTCCCCTCAATCTCGACACATGCTCCAGAAATATTATTCTTCAAAGCTCTGATCCTTATTATATAGTAGTCTAGATACATGCTGAGATATGCTGGATCTCTCTCATCATGCTCTATATACTCAGGATAGATCATGCCACTTCTAATAGCTTTCTCAAGCCTGCTAACCTCTATCTCAGCAACTGAAAACCTAAGCTTCCTACCAAAGAATTCAACTTCTCTCGAGAAGGTGTTATCAGGATCTGGATAGTAGTTGAGATAAGGATCAACAAAGATATAGAGGTACTCACCCTCCGGAAGCAGGATCTCTGAAGAACATAAACCTCTTGAATCTCTTCTAAGCTCTACTCTACCCGGCATATATGCGGTGAATGCTGAGACCAGATAAAGATGGTCTGAGTCTCGAGGACATTTGGTTGCAAACCTCACCCTATACTTTCCAAATCTAAGATCTCCAAGAACCTCTCTACCTAATACCACGTACAAGAATAATCCCAGAACCTCTTCTCTTCTAGAGAATTAAAAAATATATTAGGCTGACTATATATGAAGTATATGTAGGTGAATTATTTATGTCTCTGAAAGCTCTTTCTAAAACCATTCTAGCTGTCATAATAATAGTTATAATCGCTATAGCTGGCGTAGCCTATATACTTCTAATCTATCAAACACCTCCCACAACACCGACCCCAACTCCTACTCCCACAA